>CAYSTR010000040.1:0-11924 GCA_964433745.1 uncultured Oscillospiraceae bacterium
AGACAGGTACAGCTGGCTAAGTCTGCTATATGTGCAGGTGTTCTGACCATGCTGGATGCGGCAAAAATAGACAAGGACGAGCTTTTTAGACTGTACATCGCAGGCGGGTTCGGCTCGCACATAAATCCCGAGAGCGCCATGCGCATAGGGCTTATCCCAAAGCTTCCGTTAGACCGCATAGTTGTAGCGGGCAATGCCGCCGGTACAGGTGCGGCGCTCATGCTGTTAAAGGGCAGTGCTCTCGATGAGCAGAAGCGGATAGTTGCGGGGACAGAGTACATAGAGCTGTCCACCAGTCCGTTTTTCCAGGACGCCTACATCGAGCAGATGATGTTCGAGTAGCATATTATACGCACATTGTAACAAAATATGCTGGGATAAAAGAGGGACAAACAAGGAACTGCCGGAAAAATGAACAATCGTGTACACACGGTGAAAGCAAAGCGAAAAAATATTTGAGAATTATATTGACAAATGTTACTAACGACAGTATAATTTAATCAGATAATTTCGTTGTATTTGTTGTTTTTCACGCAAACTGTCGAGATATAGCACATGCGCACACGTGTATCATTTTTCCGGGGTCATAGCGGCGGCTGCCGTTATAATAAAAAAATCTTTGTTTGAGGTGACAAAATGAAACGGTTATTATCTCTTATCCTAGCGGTATTATGCATTGTTGCCGTCTTCTCCGGCTGTCAGGCTAAACAGTCGGGCGAACCCTACACACTTCGCATCTTTGTTCCCGGAGACCGCGCACCCGCCGAAAACGATCCCATTATGAAGGCTATCGGCGAGCGTTTGAACATGAAGATCGAGGTCGTCACCGCTCCTTGGGGTGAGGAAACCACAAAGCAGTCCAATCTTCTGATGGACAAGGAAGCGTTCGACATCATCGAAGCTCCCGACAGCTCTGTGGGTATGCCCTGGGCGGAGGATGGTCTGCTCATGGACATCGGAAGTCTCATTAAGGGCAAGGAAAAGGACTATCCCTACATAAACTCCGTCATCAACGCAGAGAGCTTTGCAGGTCTCAAGATTGACGGTAAGGCATACTACGTAGCTGGCACACACCACGGCGAGGACTGGAGCTGGTATATCCGTCAGGACTGGCTGGATAATCTGGGGCTTTCCGTTCCGACAAACGCCGAGGAGTTCTACAATGTCTGCGTGGCGTTTCGTGACAAGGATCCCGACAAGAACGGTAAAAACGACACCATCGCATACGAAGCCACAAAGATTACCTCCGCAGGAAGCCTAGCCGAGCTTAATCCTCTTATCCGCATGTTCGGCGGCACACAGGGCGGCTTCTTTGAGGACTATATCGTAAAGGACGGCAAGGTTACCGCTCCCGAGATATCGAATGCCTCCCTCAACGGGTTTAAGTTTATCAACAAGATGTACAGAGAGGGTCTCATCAACAGTGATTTCATGCAGTTAGGTGACATTGTTGAGGCCAACGCCAAGTATCTCTATGCCGACAAGGCCGGTATCATCTGGACATCGCGTATCGCCGAGTTTGAGGGTGAGCTGAAAAAGGTTAACCCGAATGCAAAGTTCACACTGCTAAATCCCATTGCAGACAAGGGTACTGAATTTCTAAAGAGCCAGGGTACTGCATGGTGGCTTCTGGTAGGTATTCCCAAGACAAGCAAGAACCCCGAAAAGGCATTGCAGTTCATCGAGTTTTGCAACAGCGAAGAGGGTCGTCAGCTTCTAGTGTGCGGTGTCAAGGATGTACACTATACCAGCATCACAAACGGTGTGTACGATCAGAAAAAGGAAGCGTGGGAGAAGGATTTTGACACAAAGGTCAACGGTTATGACTATCCCCTGTGGTGGGGCTTCCTGACCACCACCCACGGCTACATCCCGACTAAGGACTATCCCACATACGAAGAGGCAATGAAGAACATCGTCATATACATGACCGACGAGCAGTCGAAGGAGGGCTTCAACTGGCAGACCTCCATTAAAAACGGAGCACTGTACAATGAACCCAACGCCTTCCACTCGGTATATCTAAGCTCGGTTGTGGATATGCGAAACGACATTCAGAACAACGTTAAGGCCGTATCCTATGCCGAAATGGTCACCGCTAAGAGCGAGGACGAGGTCGTAAAGGCGTGGGAGAAGTATGTAGCTAACTGGAAGGCCGCCGGAGGCGAGCAGGTTCTGGCAGCATATCAAGAATATTATGATAAAAATCTAAAGTAATAAAGCTCATATCCCAAGGTGAGAAGTTAGCAGTATCCCTGCTAACTTCTCATTTTAAAACGTTTATAGGTTTCTTTAAATTTTGGAGGTGGATGCTTTGGATAGGACGCGGCGGCAGGAGACGTGGAACAGGATAGTCAAACGGAAATGGCTCTACATTATGTTTATTCCTGTGGCAATATGGTATCTGGCGTTTTGCTATGCCCCCTTGTTCGGGCTTGTGTCGGCATTTCAGAACTTTAGTCTGGCTAAGGGGTTCTTCGGAAGCTCATTTATCGGGCTTCAAAACTTTGAGCGGCTGTTTTCCAGCCCCTATTTTGTGGATTCCATCAGAAACACCCTCATAATAAACTCACTGCGCATCCTCATAGGATTCCCCATCCCCATAATATTTGCCCTCATGCTAAACGAGGTGCGGCACTCTTCTTTTAAGCGCATAGCCCAGACCGTTACATACATACCGCACTTTATCTCGTGGGTCATTATGACCGGTATACTCACATCCCTTTTAGTTATCGACATGAACGGCACTACCAATGCGGGCGGTATAAATGTGCTCCTTGCCACAGTGGGACTACCCCAAGTGGATTTCATGAACGATCCCAAGGTGTTTCGACAGCTACTCATTGTCACGGACATATGGAAGGAGTTCGGGTGGAACTCCATAATCTTCCTAGCCGCCATATCGGGGGTTGACCCCACGCTCTATGAGGCCTCGATAATCGACGGCGCGTCCCGGCTTCAGCGTGCAATCCGCATTACGCTCCCCTGTATCTTCTCCACCATTGCCATTATGCTAATCCTAAACGTGGGCAACATCTTTATCTACGGCTTTGACCAGACCTATAATATGATGACAGGCGCGACACAGCAGGTGGCAGATACGATGGACACATTTATCGTGCGAACAATCTGGCAGGCAAGCGGGCGCAACTATCTGGGTCTCGGTGCTGCCGCCAATATGATACGCTCTCTGCTGGCGTTTACAATATTAATCCTCTTTAACGCTTTTATGCGCAAAGCATTTAAGCGCAGTCTGTTTTAGGGGGAATAACGATGAAAAAACGAACATTTAATCCTCTTTTGGGGAGATTTAGCGTGTGGGATGTTTTAATCTACTCCATTATCGCGGTGCTTATATTCATCACGCTCTACCCGCTCTGGTACACACTGGTAGTGTCCTTTTCCACCGAAACCGGATACTACGGTGATCCGTTCCACATCATTCCCCGCTCGTTTACCCTGTCCACCTACGAATACATATTCCGCGACAACAGGATTGTTAATTCCTTTTTTGTTACAGTCATAGTCACTGTATACGGCGTGGTGCTGTCTATAATTTTAAGCTGCATTGCGGCTTATGTGCTCTCGCGCAAAGCATTGCCGGGTAAAAAATTTATGTTTATGTTTCTTATCATCACAATGTATCTAAGCGGCGGTACTACGCCATGGTACATTATAATTAAATCCATGGGACTTAGTAATTCTTTGTCGGTTATGGTTTTACCTCTTGCAATTAATACCTTTAATGTGATATTATTAAAGAACTACTTTGAATCTCTTCCCGAGAGCATAACCGAGTCCGCCGAGATAGACGGCGCAAACGACTTTATTATCCTATGGCGGATTATGGTACCTGTCTCCATCCCCATAGTCGCCACCGTCATTCTCTTTTACGCTGTGGCATTCTGGAACGACTGGTTTGCCGCATATATGTTCAACAGCTCCTCGCCCGAGCTGACACCCATGGCGCTGGTGCTCAAAAACATGATCTCCAACAACACCGTCACCCAGTCGCTGGGTTATCAGCGCACCATCCCGAACATGATTAAGTCGGCGGTTATTGTGGTAAACATCCTCCCCATTATGTGCATCTACCCATTTATTCAAAAGTACTTCGTGCGCGGTATCATGCTGGGCTCGGTTAAGGAATAGCCCGCAGCATGTAATATAATACCCCTCCCCCTGAAAGGACCGGTGATCAAGATAGCGGACTTCAACTACAACAACTTCAACAAATACCAAAACAAGCCCCAACCGAAAAGACAGGTCAGCTCACGCTCACGGCGCATGGCAAGGCGGCGGTTCATTACAAGAATCGTACTGCTTCTCATATTTCTGGCTCTCGTGGTGTTTGGCGTCTATCTCTTCCGCGAGTGGTTTCCCGCAGGTGAGGACGATACATCCTCCGTCTCCTCTGTCGTGACGAGCACCCCTGCCGAAAGCAGCGCATCCTCCGGAGAGGTGAGCAGTGATTCCTCTGTCCCCGATGAATCCTCCGAGCCGGACGAACCGGTGGGCGGCACACCCGACAGCGGCGGCGCTATAGGTGTGGGGATTGACTATCTCATGCTGGTGAACGCTAAAAATCCCGTACCCGCTGGATTTAAGCCGGAGCTGGACGAGATACAAAGCCCCTACCGTCTGGAGGCCACAGCCGCAAAGGCGTACCGCGAGATGATAGCGGCGGCGGAAGCGGAGGGTATCTATTTTGACCTTATATCGGGCTACCGCTCGGTGGATACGCAGACGCGGCTCTATAACGCCAAGGTAGGCGAGTATGTATCCGAGGGATTTTCCCGCGAGGATGCAGAGAAGGAAGCGGCGCGCTGGGTTGCACCTCCCGGTTACAGCGAGCACAATACGGGGCTGGCGGTGGACATCGTGTCACGCGGGTACTATAACACCCATTCCGACCTGACCGAAGCGTTTGCCGAGACCGAGCAGTTTGAATGGCTTTATAGTAACTGCGCCCGGTTTGGTTTTGTTCTGCGGTACCCCAAGGATAAGCAGGATATAACAGGTATAACCTACGAGCCGTGGCACTACAGATATGTTGGAGAGAAGGCCGCTAAGGAGATTATGTCATCCGGGGTTTGTCTCGAGGAGTATGTCTCCTCCCGATAAACATACACATGAAAATAAGTCTGCCGGAAATGTGGGTTCTGGCAGACTTATGGCGTTTTGAGGAGGTATTTGACTATACGCAACCACCGGTTGACAAACTTCAAACCCAACATGGTGGTGTAGAAACCATCTTTTTTGATACACTAGCATTAAAGAAAGGAGCTAACATATGAACATAGCGCATAGGATACAATCTCTAAGAAAAGCCAAGGGCATATCACAAGAGGAGCTGGCTGATAAGGTAGGAGTCTCCCGCCAGGCCGTCTCAAAATGGGAGAGCGAGCAGAGCACTCCCGATATGGACAACATCATTATCATGAGTGATTATTTCGAGGTCACCACCGACTATCTGCTCAAGGGCACCGAAACCGTAAAAACAGAGAGTGAAAAAAGCGGGAGTGTTCTTGCAAGCCAGATTCTCTACATCTCCTCGACGGCTCTAGTTCTTATCGGTTTATTATGTGCCTTTGCCAACTGGTATGAGCAACAAAAAGCGGAGGATATCTGGGGGGCGATGATTATACAGGTCGTGGGTTTAGCCGCTTACTTTATAGGAGGGAAGCTGTCAGATGTTAAACCTCCTTTTTGGGTTTTATATCTCAATATTGTTATATTCATTTTTATTCCGATTTCCATGCTGTCTGGGGTCTTATCTGTACCGTTTTTTAAAGAATGGTGGATAGCTCCCTATCCGACAGATAAACGTCAGCTTATACTGTTTGCGGTTATCTATCTTGGTCTTTCCGCCCTCTCATTTTTCCTACTGCGAAAGCGTAAAAAATAAAATGTCCGGTGAGTGTGTCCGCACACTCACCTTTTCGTTTGGGTGCATCTTAAAACTTTCTAAAAAACCTCTTGCAAACGTTTGGAGTATATGGTAGAATATACATGTAATATCGGATAATAATGCTTAAAGTTTAAAAATTTGCATACGATTACTCATATAGAAGTTTTAGGGGGTGCGAGTATGTATCCGCTGCCTGTGGGATATATGTCGTCCGTCAGCGAAATCAAGACCGAACGCGGTGATTTCGTGGGCACGGGCTTTATTTCAGAGATAGGCAAGGGGTTTGTCAAAATAATAAGCAAGGACGAGCAGCTGTCGCCGCTCAAATCCGGTACGGAGGTGCGGCTCAACGCATTTAACTCCAAGCTGGGGCTTGCTATGCTGTCCGGCAAGGTGTACATGTCAACGACCGGATTTATCTTCATCACGCGTCTTGAACCGATAGTCGCAGAGGAGAAGCGTGAGTTTTTCAGAATCGAGACCAGTGAGCCCTGTGCCATCTACAAAAAGGTGCGGCGCTTTACAACAGGACGAGAGCTTATTGACAAACAAGCTTACATAGAGAACATAAGCATTGGCGGCATACTGATAGATGCACCCGAGACCCTCGCTTTAGGAGACCAGATATACGTCGATACAAAGGTATTCGAGACCGAGACTACGCTCTACTGCCTAGTTGTCCGTATCGACGAAACAATAACTCCTAGACAGGGACGCCGCAAGTACGGATGCAGCTTCCTCAATTTCACTGAGCGGCAAAAGGACTATATCTGCCGCTATGTGTTCGAGCAGCAGCGTCTGATTATGAGTAAGAGCAGAATCTAACGCCCACATAGCAAGGGGAGCAGACTTATGATATTCGCTTTGGATATCGGCACGCGCAGTGTTATCGGGATAGTTGCAGAGCCCGAGGGGGACACTCTAAAGCTTATCGCCACAGAGTACCTCGAGCACACCGAACGCGCCATGCGGGACGGTCAGATCGAGAACATCCCTAAGGTCATGGAGGTCGCGTCAAAGGTCAAGTCAAGACTGGAGGAGAAGCTCTCGGTGAAGCTCACCGATGTGTCTATCGCCGCTGCCGGTCGCTCCCTGCGCACCCAAACCGCCGAAGCTGCCTGCGTCCTCTCCCCGGACACGCCTGTCACCAGAGAGCAGATGTACGAGCTGGAGCTCATGGCCATAGAAGCGGCGCATGACACCATCCGCCGTTCGCGCACCGAGGGCTCGGAGTCGCTTGCCTGTGTGGGGTATTCGGTTTTACGCTATCATCTCGACGGATACCCTCTGGACACATTGGAGCTTCACAAGGGCAGTGAAGCAAAGGTCAAGATTATAGCAACCTTTCTGCCGGGTGAGGTGGTCGAGAGCCTTCACGCCGTAATGAGCGGTCTTGGCATGAGGGTAGAGTCTCTCACCCTAGAACCCATAGCCGCTATGAATGTGGTTATCCCAAAAGAGCTGAGACTTTTAAATCTTGCTCTTGTTGACATAGGAGCGGGTACGTCAGACATTGCCATATCCCGCGACCAGAGCATTGTAGCATATACCATGGCAACCGTTGCGGGAGACGAGATAACAGAGGCGCTGGTCAAGGCATACCTTATCGATTTTACCGCCGCCGAGACCGTCAAGCGCAAGCTGTCCTCTCCGGGGGAGAGAATCTCATTTACCGATATATTGGGGCAAAAGCACACGGTCACCAAAAAGGATGTGGCTCGTGTGATAGAGCCGGCTGTGGATGCACTCACTGCCGAGATAGCCTCACAGATAGTGGAAGCAAACGGCGGAGCACCGTCGGCTGTATTTCTCGTTGGCGGCGGGAGCTTACTGCCCCGTCTTTCAGAGAAGATAGCCAGAGAGCTGGGGCTTGAACAGAACAAGGTGGCGGTAGGCGGTACTAACTTCATCAAGAAGATGGTCACCGGGTCTGTGGGTGTATCGGGGCCTGAATATGTGACACCTGTTGGGATTGCTTTAACGGCACACCAGCAGTACGCCGGGGATGGCTTCACTGTAACGGTGAACGACCGGCGCATTCGTCTATTTAAAAAGCAGGGTACGACCGTTATGGATGTACTCGTCATGTGCGGATACCAGAACAACCAGATACTAGGGCGCGCAGGCGCTTCTATATCGTTTACGCTGGACGGCGAGCGGCACACTAGGCGCGGCGGTCACCCGGCAATGGCTGTAATAGAGGTAAACGGCAGTCCATCGGGTATAGGCGCACAGGTAAAGCCGGGGGATATTATCAGCTTTACTCCTGCGGTAAACGGCCAAGACGCCCAGGTCATACTGCACGAGGTTGTGTCGGCTAGAAAGCATATGGCGGTCATAGCAGGGCGGACGGTGGATGTCTCGCCGGAATACATAGTGGGAGCGGCATCAGCCGACCTCATGACACGCATAAAGGACGGCGACCGTATAGACAGCGTGTGGCACACCCTTATGGAGCTGTGCATACGCGAGGAGATAGAGGTAGGGGACGGCTGTTTCTTTATAGACGGCAAGCCCTGCGCACTGGACAGGCGCATTCTTCCCGGCGAAACGGTGGACACGGTGCTTTCCATGAAGGAAAAGGAAACAGCTGCACCGAGACTATCCTCCGGTAAGCGCTTTGTGATAACGCTCAACGGCGAACAGCGGGAGCTTGCGGACAAGCCGGACGGATATGTCTTTCTCGATATGTTAGGTCTTGTGGATATAGACCCGAAAAAGCCGGAGGGGGACATTGTGCTTCGCCTAAACGGCGAGACCGCGTCCTATCTCGAGCCGCTAAAGGCGGGGGACAGGGTGGAGATCTTCTGGGATAGGCAGGGTGCCGGTGTCAGCTGAGGTATGGGCAGCATATGCTGATACGATAGGTATGGGTATTGCTAAAGATATAAAGCTACATAAAGTTTGTAACGGCGAACGCCGATTATAATAACGTTGCGGCCGCGGCCGCTCCAATAACTGTTAACTGTTAGCTGATAGCAGTTAACTGTAAAAACGGGGGTTTCAAAATGAAAACATATGTTGTCCGTCAGCCGATTATCTCGCAGGAGAAGGAGACCTTCGGGTATGAGATACTCTATCCGGAGAATGCGGCGAGCCTGTTTAATCAGGAGGACACAGACGCGGCTAACGTCATAGAGAGCTTTCTGTCGGAGCTTGACACATCAAAGTTCCTCGAGGGTAAAACGGCATTTCTGACATTTACACCCAATCTTCTCATGAAGAACATACCTAAAATCTTCTCAAGCGACCATCTTGTCATCCAGATTGAGGATAACTCGGTCATTCATCCGCTTGCTCAGAAGATCATCTACCGTTTTAAGAAGCAGGGTTACCGTATCGCCCTTAAAGGCTTTACCTTTAACTCAAAATACTTCTCGGTGCTTGATATTGTCGATTTTATCAAGGTGGATTTTGCGCAGGAGCGCGAGAACAGCATACGCAACATAGTCAGCATGGCGGAGAGCTTCCAGAAGCAGATTATCGCATACAACATAAGTACACAGGAGCATTATGACCTTGCCCGCTCGCTGGAATGCAGATACCTGCAAGGAAGCTACGTCGCACAGGCACAGTCCTCCCGTGTCAGCCGTGTTGACCACATGCAGTCCAACTTCTTTATGCTGGTTGTGGCAATAACTAAGGAAGAGCCGGATATTGACGAGATAACCGAGATAATCTCCCGCGATGTTTCGCTGGCGTTCTCGCTTATTAAGCTCGTTAACTCGGCATATTTTGCCCTTAGGAATCAAGTAAAGTCGGTTAAACAGGCACTGGTGGTCTTAGGGCTAGGGCAGCTCAAGCAGTGGATTTATCTGTTGAGCTTCAAAAACGATAACGGACAGCTGCCCGATGCGCTCATAAAGATATCGTTTCTACGTGCAAACTTCTGTGCACGCGTGACCGACTATGTAAAGACTCTACCTGTATCTCATGCTGAGGCATATCTCATGGGTATGTTCTCGACATTGGGTACTCTTTTAGAGGTTCCGCTGGTGGATGCACTGGATCAGCTGCCCATTTCGGACGACATAAAAGCGGCGCTTTTGGACGATGCCGGCGACTGCGGGCTTGTCTATAAGCTAATCCGCTCATATGAGGCGGCGTCCTGGCAGGAAACCACCGAAACGGCAGTGGCACTAGGTATACCCGTCAATGTAGTCTCCCAGATTTATTTCGAGTGCGTCGAGTACGTAAATGAAATATGGGAGAGCCTAAATTCAATATACGATGAACACACATCCGGAGAGGAGCAAACAATTTAATGCTAAAGGCGGTCAAGTTTGGAGGGAGCTCCCTGTCTGACGCGGGGCAGTTCAAAAAGGTCTATGATATCATAAAGAGCGATGAGGAAAGGAGATATGTAGTCCCCTCAGCGCCGGGTAAACGTTTCCCGGAGGATGAAAAAATCACGGACCTTTTGTACGCGTGTTACGACAAAGCGGCAGCCGGTGAGAATTTTGAGGAGCTGTTTTCGCGCATTACCGGCAGGTACGACGAGATAATCTCCAAGCTATCACTGTCAGTTGACCTAAACGACGAATATGGGACAATAAAGGAAAGCTTTATTGAAAAAAAGGGACGTGACTATGCCGCAAGCAGGGGAGAATACCTAAGCGGTATTGTGCTGGCGGCTTATCTAGGCTTTCCGTTTATCGACCCGGCGGGGCTGATTCTGTTTACAGAAAATGGTGCGTTCGATGCTGAGCGCACTAATGTACTGTTAGGAGAAAAGCTTACCCCGCTTAAAAATGCTGTCGTTCCCGGCTTCTACGGAAGCTATGCCGACGGCAGGATTAAGACATTCTCACGCGGCGGCTCGGATGTCACCGGTGCGGTGGTTGCACGTGCGGTGGGTGCGGCGCTATACGAGAACTGGACGGATGTGTCCGGCTTTATGGCGGCAGATCCGAGAATCGTTAAAAATCCCCGCCCCATGGATGTCATTACATACCGTGAATTAAGAGAGCTGTCCTACATGGGCGCAACGGTGCTCCACGAGGACGCTATCTTCCCGGTACGGCGCGAGGATATCCCCATCAACATAAAAAATACAAACGATCCATCGGCACCCGGTACATATATCGTCGGCAACCGTGCGGACTACAACCGCCGCCACATCATCACAGGTATAGCCGGTAAGCGCGGATTCTCTGTTCTGACCATCGAAAAGGACATGATGAATCAGGAGCTGGGCTTTGGCAGGCGCGTTCTGGAGGTTCTGGAGGCCAACAAGATATCGTTTGAGCATCTGCCGTCGGGGATCGACACAATGAGTGTCATTCTGGGCGACAAGGAGATTATAGGCAAAGAGGATGCGGTCATTCGTGGCATTAAGGCTGCTGTCGCACCTGACAATGTGGAGCTGGAATGCGGGCTTGCCCTCATTGCGGTGGTAGGACGCGGAATGGTACGCGCCAAGGGTACTGCCGCCCGTGTGTTCGCCGCCATAGCCAAGGCAGACATAAACATCCGCATGATAGACCAAGGGTCGAGCGAGCTGAACATTATTGTTGGTGTGGATGAGAACGATTTCGAGACCACCATCCGCACGATATACAGCGAGTTCGTGGGAGACTAGGTTAAACCAGAAGCTAATAAAAAGAGTGAAAAGCTTTGGACTGTCTGCGAAGTGTGCCCTTAGCTTTTCACCTTTCTAGTTATAAATATACTGGAGGGTTTTTATGAGTATTAATCTGCGAATTAAAGCAATTACGGACAAGGTAAGCTCATACTGGGGCAAGAGGATTGCGGGTGAGCTTATCTTCCTAAAGGAGCTTTCGGATGTAAACGGCAGCCGTTATGACGGTCTTATTAAAGAGGCTCTGGTTGTGCTGGAACAGGGTATAGCTGCCGATGGGGTTATTACGGCAGACATGGGAAAAAAGGCCGAGAATGTTTTGGCTTCTGCTTCGGAGGATTGCAAGAAGCAAAACCTTATATGCGCCTCACATGCACACATTGACATGAACTGGATGTGGGGATTCCAGGAGACCGCCGCGCTGACGGTGGA
>CAYSTR010000041.1:0-11901 GCA_964433745.1 uncultured Oscillospiraceae bacterium
TCACATTCGGGGTAATAAAATGTTGCTTTTTTGCTGGACAGGACATTTCTGCCGTCCGAGGCGAGCACAAATATACCCATTGGGTGCAGTGCGGGATCAAAGGGGCGCTTCGTGACGTGGATGTCGGCATACTTGATGTAGCCGCAGCCGTTGTCCGTGAGAATTTCGGTCAGTTCTCCGTTGGAGAGAATCTGAACATTGGGACTAAACGGCGTAATGGTCTTATATATGAGCTTCTGGTCGCTCACGTGTGTTCTGCGTTCGGTCATATGCATATCCTTGGCGCACACGTCGTCAAACACGACAGCGCCCACCGGTACCCTTTCTTCGAGCAGCTCCACCGCACTGCCCATATATTCGTCTCTAATAAATCTTCGCTGAAACCGCTGGTTCATGAGGGTGTTTGCAATGGCGATGAGCGACATGCCCTGATGGTGGGACATGTAGCTTCTTATTATGGCATATTTTGCCCCCTCAATGCGGGAGCGGGTAAAGTCCGCCGCCTCATAGAAGCCGTACTTGCCCGACAAACCCAGCTTTTCCATCCATTTAAGGTTGCCGATAGCCCCTATGGGGTCGTAGGGCAGTGTGAGGAATGTGGAGTAGGGGGAGATAACAAGGTCCTTGTTGAGCCCCCGCTTTAACCCCAGCTTCTGTATGCCGTGCGCCTTGTACTGATAGTTGAGGTTCTGGTCAAACGCGAAAAATCCGCTCTCGGATATACCGTAGGGGATGTTCCGATGCGCCGTGTGCTGCTTTTGACAGTAGAGACAGAAGCGCAGAGCCTCGTGTATGAGTGAGCCGTGGGGAGATGGAATGAGAAGCTGCGGCATATAGTACTCGAACATTGTCCCCGTCCAGGATACAGGCCCCACGTAGGAGGACATGGCGGCCAATGTGCGGGAGAGAGCGCCCCAGTGCTTTTTGGATACCTGCCCTCTGGCTATAGCAAAGTAGCTGGTCATGCGCGCTTCACTCATGAGAAGATCATAGCTGGAGGATGAGGGTGTACCGTCCGCATCTAAGCCTATGACAAAGAGCTTCTTCTGCTTCGAGTAGAACACCCCGAGGTCGGTCTCGTCTATAAGCTTCCCCAGCCGCTCTATGAGGACTGGTACATCCGAATGCTCCTTTTGATACTCTGTCAGTCCCTCTTTTAATGACACAAGACAGCACACAAAGTTTCCAGAGTCCACCGCCGACACATATTCGGGCTGTAGGGTGTCCAAGGTCTTGGTGTCATACCAGTTGAAAAGGTTGCCCGCGTGCTTTTTTAGCCGGTCAATGGTATCGAGAGTAGCGGACAGGCGATCGCACATGGTCTTTGTGCCGATAAAGCCAAAGTCGCGGGCGGCAAGGGTACACAAAAGTCCAAAGCCGATGTTTGTGGGGGATGTGCGGTGTGCTACGGCAATATTGGCACTAAGCTGAATGTTATCGGGTATGAGAAAATTGTCCTCTGGGGTAAATAATTCGTCAAAGAAACGCCATATGGCCGCCGCGTAGGAGGTGAGAAGCTCTCTCTGTTCGCTTGTGAGTGTGCCGGAGGTGTCCTTATAGGGCTTGCCGCTTATGACGGCAAAGGGAATAATAGCAATGAAAAACAGCGCAAACACGCGCAGAAAGGCGTATGGCGTGAGGACGAGCAGTAAAAGTCCTATCAGCGTGGAAATGGCATACCGGCGGGACTGGGAGTATAGTCCCTTTCCCTTTTGTTCGCTCTGTGCGGCGGTCGTCCATTCCAGAAGATTCTTCTTAGATACATACATGCGCCACAATGTGCGGACTATGGCATCCGCACTCGTTATGGCAACCTGAGGAAGCAGCGTCAGCATGGACATACCGGACAGAAGCGCCGCCAATGCACTGGGCTTTGCGTTTGAGTAGTAGCGTCTCGACAGGGTGAAAAAGCCCTCTGAAAAGAGTGCGGCAAAAAACGAGGTCAGCTGCGGGATGATGGCGCACACAAAACCGGTCAGACATACGGTGATGGCCTCTTGGCGCGGCAGAAATACCGATACCAATATGAGCACCAGCGCCAGTATGGGTGTGACCGAGCGGCGCAGATTGTCAAACAGCTTATAGCGGCTAAGACCGCCAAGAGGATTGTCTATGACCTTGCCGTCCGCATTCTTTACGCGGGCAAAGAGGTAAGGAAGATTCTGCCAGTCCCCTCTTATCCAGCGGTGCAGACGCATAAACCACGCGGTAGCTCCCTGGGGGAACATGTCGCAGAATTCCGCTTCGGGCACGATACCGGCTCTTAGGTACGAGCCCTCCAGAATATCGTGGGACAGGATATGCCCCTCCGGAAAGGTGTTGTCCAGAAGCTCATAAAAGGCGTGAACATCTATAAGTCCCTTGCCGGAGAAGATAGCCTCTCCGAAAAAGTCCTGATAGAAGTCGGCGGTGGGCTGATCGTATGCGGTTGTACCGCCGTAACCCGCCAGTACCGACGCAAACGCCGTCTTGGAGGCGGACGAGAGGGAGACTGCAAGCTTGGGGCATAGTATGCCGTAGCCGCGGGTGACAATACCCCGCTTTTTGTTGATGACAGGGCGGTTTATGGGGTGCGCAATAGTGCCGACTAGCGTCTCAACGCTTTCGAGGGGGATGGTGGTGTCCGCGTCTAGCGCCAGCAGATAGCGGGTCTTTCTCAGCTTGCCGATATCGCCCACAAAGGCGGCACAGTCTATCTTTTCGCCGCCTATCATGCGCACAAGCTCGGTTATAGCGCCGCGCTTTCTCTCCCAGCCGGAGAATGTGCCTCTGGTGCGGTTGTAGGTGCGTTTTCGTACTATGAGATAGAAGCGGTTGCCGTACTTGCGGTTTAGCTCGCGAAACAGCTCAATATTTGCGTCTATCATGGTCTTGTCTATGGGTTTTTCGGGGGATTTCGCCTCGGCAAAGTCAGCCAGCAGACACACCCCGACAGCCTTGGAGCGGTTTTTATAGAGCAGATTCACAAGCCGGGTGCGAAGCTCGGGAAGCTTGTCCGCGCCCGACAGTATGGACGATATGACGATGGTAGTGGACAGCTCCTCGGGGATACCGTCCTCCAGATTGAGCCTCGGCAGGTGACCGGGAGCGACTGTTTTCATGACAAAGTAATCTAAAACCGTCTTGACAATCTCCACAAGCGGCAGATACATGAGAAACAGCACCCACGGCACAGGCACTATAAACGCAAATAAAGCCAAAAGTGCAATGGGGATCAGATAGTAGGCGTGCAGTACGCGCTGTCCCTTTGTGCGGCGGGAGAGGTATTTTTCCTTATCGTCAAAGATGTAAAAGCCGATGTGCATCTCGCCGGTCTTTGCCTTTTGGAGGTACTCCTGGGCCAGCTTTAGTTCGCTTATACCGCGTTTTTGTGCAATCTGTGACACGAGATAACGGTAGTAGTTCTTGGACTCGTCCGTCATGAAGCCGTAGGTACCCGCCGGGTCTTTGTTTAGTATGCCTTCGATGGGACTTACCTCGATAAGCAGCTCGTCAAACGAAACCGACAGAAGCTGTCTTAAGGATGTGATACTGTATTCCAGCTCTTTTGTGGCGTTTTCGGTGCTTTCCTCGGTGGAGGAGGCGGCCTTCCGCACAAGGGCGGCCTTGAGCATGAGGGAGACGCTGGACAGCTCACTGTTTAAGAGCTCTGTGTGCTTTAGCGTTTCACTCAATAGGTATTTAAGCGCGTCATAGCTCACCGTAAGCATATCGTCTACAATGAGGTCGCACATGAGACTATAGAGAAGCGGCTCGCCGTCACGGTTTAGGCGGATGTGGCGCATTCTCATGAGCGCCTTGACCACCGCCTTGCCCTCCCGCTCTAGGATATAGTAGTTGTCGGTGAACCATTCCTTGTACCCGGCAGGCTTATCCGAACTTTCAATGTCGGCGTAGAGATGCTTCATCCGGGCTAGGTCTTTCTTTATTATTTTTGCCAGTGCTGCGGGCTTTTTCTCGTTATAGGGAGCGGGCTGCTTCTCTATCGCGGCCTTTATTCTGTCTGCGGCGGGAAGCGAATTTATCATAAGCGTACCTTTACTCCTATGCTAATTTCCTTATTTCTTTCTAGGTTTGGCAAAAACATTAAAAAAATACGGTTAAATTTACTTTTCTTTTTGACATAAACCCTTGAAAGATAGGGTAAAATATGCTATAATAGGTAGGCAATGCATAATACGAAAGGGATGGACTTAAACATGACCGGACTTAACAAAAAGACTGTAGAGGATATCGAGGTAAAGGGTAAGCGCGTATTAGTCCGCTGTGACTTTAACGTGCCGCTAAAGGATGGGGTAATCACCGATGACAAGCGTATACGTGAGGCGCTAAAGACCATAAAGTACCTAAAGGACAAGGGTGCAAGAGTTATTCTGTGCTCGCACATGGGCAGACCCAAGGGCGAGTTTAACATGAAGTATTCCCTAGCTCCTGTGGCAAAGCGTTTGACCGAGCTTCTGGGAATAGACGTAAAGCTTGCGTCCGATGTAGTGGGCGAGAATGCAAAATCTATGGCTAATGCTCTGTCGGACGGAGAGGTCATGCTCATAGAGAACGTACGCTTCCATGCGGAAGAGGAGAAGAACGACAAGACGTTCTCCAAACAGTTAGCAGACCTGGCGGAGATTTATGTAAACGATGCATTTGGTACGGCGCACAGGGCGCATTCGTCCACAGCGGGCGTGTCGGACTATCTTCCGGCGGTGTGCGGATATCTGATTGAAAAGGAAATCGGCATAATGGGTAAGGCGCTGTCCGATCCCAAGCGTCCGTTTGTCGCTATTCTAGGCGGTGCAAAGGTGTCGGATAAGATAGGCGTTATAAATAATCTCTTAGAAAAGGTGGACACCCTCATTATTGGCGGCGGCATGGCATATACATTCTTTAAGGCACAGGGACACAGCATAGGCACATCCATCTGTGAGGACGATAAGGTGGAGCTGGCTTCCAATATGCTTAAAAAAGCAAAGGAAAAGGGTGTAAACCTCGTTTTGCCTGTGGACAATATTGTGGGTGACAAATTCGCGGCGGACTGCGAGAGCAAGGAAGTGGATTCTGACGATCTGCCCGACGGTTACATGGGGCTTGATATTGGTCAAAAGACCAGAAAGCTCTTTACCGATGCCATCATGGGCGCAGGGACTGTCGTGTGGAACGGCCCCATGGGTGTGTTTGAGTTTGAGCGGTTTGCAGGCGGTACTATCGCGGTTGCAAAGGCTGTTGCAGACAGCGGCAGTGTATCCATCATAGGCGGCGGTGACAGTGCAGCGGCAGTCGAGCAGCTGGGCTTTGCCGATAAGATGACACACATCTCCACAGGCGGCGGCGCATCCCTTGAATTTCTGGAGGGACTGGTACTGCCCGGTATCGACTGCTTGAACGATAAATAATAATTTATAAGGAGTACGCGACATGTATTATGATCCGTATTACGCTTTTAGAGAGCTTTTCTACGACCCCAGATTTGCTATATTAATGGGCGTTTTGGCAGTTGTAGGCATCTTCGCTATGATAATCAGTTTGACGTTTTACATCTTCGGCAGCCTGGGGCTTTACACCCTGGCAAAACGGCGCGGCTTTGACAATGCGTATCTTGCATGGATTCCCATTGCAAGCATGTATCTTCTAGGCTCTGTGTATGACGATGTAAACCGCCGTCAGGGAAAACAGACAAACTATGGTATAATCCTGCTGGCATTATTCGGCGGCTCGATTGTAGTAACGTTTATGTCCACATTTATACCGTTTCTTGCGTTTTTGAGCGGTCCTGCGTCCCTTGCCGGAGCGATTCTGATGTACTTTGCACTCTACTACATCTATAAGGACTATACCCCGAACAATACGGTGCTGTTTCTGGTGCTTTCGGTAATATTGGGTATTGTGCCCATTCTTCTGTTTGCCATCAGGAACAAGCCGCCTATTTCCATAGTAGGTCAGCAGGGACACGGCTATCAGCCCCCCCAGCCGCCCTCTCCCCCGCCATACAACGGTTATCAGCCTCCCCAGCACTAATTTGAAAGGACGTTTAAGCTAATGCGAAGAAAAGTCATAGCGGGCAACTGGAAGATGAACTGCGACCGCAGTCAGGCGAAGGCTCTTATTAATGAGCTAATCCCTCTAGTTAAGGGTGCGGACAAGGACGTAATGGTGTGCGTACCGTTTACCAATCTGGAAACGGCTCTATCCGCCACCTCCGGCACGAATATTGCCGTTGCGGCACAGAACTGCCATTGGGAGGAAAAGGGCGCATTTACCGGTGAGGTGTCGGCGCTCATGCTAAAGGAGCTGGGTGTATCCTGGGTGCTTCTGGGGCACTCCGAACGCCGTCAGTACTTCGGCGAGACCGATGTAACACTGAACAAGCGCATTCGTGCGGCTTTAAATGCCGGACTAAAGCTTATTGTGTGCGTGGGTGAGGTGCTCACCGAGCGCGAACAGGGCATTACAAACGAGATAGTCTCATTGCAGACAAAGATAGCGCTGCAGGGCGTGACCAGCGAGGAGCTGGAGCGCATTATCATAGCATACGAGCCGGTTTGGGCTATAGGGACGGGTAAAACCGCCACAGCCGAGCAAGCCGAGGAGGTATGCGCTGCTATCCGTGAGGTGATAGCGGGGCTTTATTGCCAGAAATGTGCGGATAAGCTAATTATACAGTACGGCGGCTCTATGAATGCGGGCAACGCCAAGGAGCTTTTAAGTAAGCCCAATGTGGACGGCGGTCTTATAGGCGGCGCGTCCTTGAAGGCGGCAGATTTTGCACAGATAGTAGGCGCTTAAAAAGGCGGAGGATAGGGAAAAGCGGATGCCTTTCCCTATCCTCTATTTACTAAAGGTATAAGGAGAATAAATCTTGAAACCACTGACACTTATTATAATGGATGGGTACGGACTGAATGAAGCCACCTACGGTAACGCCATAAAGGCGGCGCGTACCCCCGAACTGGACAGGCTGTTTGCAGAGAATCCCTCGTCTACACTGGCGGCTTCGGGCATGGACGTGGGTCTGCCCCGCGGACAGATGGGCAACAGCGAGGTCGGGCACACCAATATCGGCGCGGGGCGCGTGGTCTATCAGGAGCTTACCCGCATATCCAAGGCGATAGAGGACGGGGATTTCTTTAACAATCCGGTGTTGCTTCAAGCGACAGAGCGTTGCAAGAACGGAGCACATGCCCTGCACATCATGGGGCTTGTGTCGGACGGCGGCGTTCACAGCCACAACTCCCATATATACGCGGCGGTAGAGCTGGCTAAACGTCAGGGCGTGACACGTGTCTATATCCACTGCATTCTGGACGGACGCGACGTCTCCCCCACATCCGGTGCGGGTTATGTAAAGGAGCTGGAGGACAAGCTGTCCGAACTGGGCTTGGGTAAGGTTGCCACGGTCATGGGGCGCTACTATGCCATGGACAGGGATACGCGCTGGGAGCGGGTGGAGCTTGCGTACAATGCAATGGCGTTGGGTGAGGGCAAGAAAAACCCGGATGCAGTCGGCTGTATCAAGTCCTCCTACGATGAGGGTGTGACCGACGAGTTTGTCGTACCGGTTGTGGTAGATTCAGAAGGAACTATTAAGCCGGACGATACGGTGTGGTTTGTCAACTTCCGTCCGGACCGGGCAAGAGAGATAACAAGAAGCTTAGTTGACCCCGAATTTACGGGCTTTAACCGTAAGACTGGGCTTGTGCCTTTATACTTCGTCTGCATGACCCAGTATGACGAGCTGATGCCTGGCGTAAAGGTGGCATACACCCCCCAGTCTCTGGACATGACATTCGGGGAGTATATCTCAAAGGCGGGGCTTCGTCAGCTGCGTATCGCCGAGACCACAAAGTATGCCCACGTGACCTTCTTCTTTAACGGCGGCGAGGAAAAGGTCTATCCCGGGGAGGACAGATGCCTCATTGAGACCCCCAAGGTGGCAACATTTGACCTAAAGCCCGACATGAGCGCATTTGAGGTCACCGAAGAGGTGGAGAAGCGCATAGCCTCCGGTGCATACGATGTCATAATCCTAAACTTTGCCAACTGCGACATGGTGGGACATACCGGTGTGTTTGATGCAGCAGTACAGGCGGTGGAGGCGGTGGACACCTGTGTGGGACGTGTCGTGGGGGCGGTGCTTAAACAGGGCGGAGCGGCTATCATAACAGCCGACCACGGCAACGCAGACTGCATGTACGAGCAGAACGGCTCACCCTTTACGGCTCACACGACAAACCTAGTACCCTTTACCGTTGTGGGTTATCCGTGTAAGCTAAAAACAGGGCGGTTAGCGGACATTGCGCCCACAATGCTTCACATGTTAGGGCTTACTAAACCTGCCGAGATGGACGGGGAAAGCCTTTTGATTTAAAAGCTAGTTAAAAGTGAAAAGCTATTTTAACTGCGCAGCAGAGGTTATTAGCTTTTCACTTTTGGTTTTTCTCACTTTGATTATAGAAGGGACTGTAAACTGCATGAACCTTTTAAACGAGCTGACACAAATGTCCAACAGGTATGGCGCTAATGCGGAGTATGTACTGGCGGGCGGCGGGAATACCTCTGTCAAGGATGGGGATATTCTGTACATCAAGGGGTCGGGTACTTCTCTTGCGACGATTCTGCCGGAGGAGTTTGTGAAGCTGTCACGGGAACGCTTAAATGTCATGATGACAGCAAAATATCCCGATTCCGACAAGGAGCGCGAGGCGGCGGCGCTTTTAGATATGATGAATGCACGTCTGCCGGGTGAGACGCGCCGTCCGTCGGTGGAGTCTCCTTTGCACAATCTATTCCCCCACACCTTTGTTCTGCATGTACACCCAGCTCTGGTGAACGGTCTCACATGCGGACAGGATGGGCAGTCGCTCACAGGGGAGCTGTTCCCCGATGCGGTGTGGGTGCCCGCCTGTAAGCCCGGATATGTGTTGGCTAAGGACTGCAATGACGCTCTTTTAGCATATAAAGAGAAGATGGGGCGGGATGCCAATGTGCTTGTCCTTGAGAATCACGGAATATTCGTGGCGGGCAACACTGTAGCCGAGATTGACGCTGTCATGGAGGATGTGTTCGCGAAGCTTCGTGCAAGGGTAAGCGAACCCCCGGATGTGTCGCCTGTCGCTCCCGGTGCGGACGAGCGGGAGCTGGCGGCGGGGGTAGCGCCGTGTATCCGTATGCTGTACGGCGAGGGTACGCCTGTCACCGTAACGTTCGTGAAGAATGCGCTTACAGATACATATCTTTTAGATGCGGACAGCTTTGCTCCGCTTCTCAATCCGTTCTCCCCCGACCATATTGTGTATTGCAAGGCAAACCCCCTCTACATAAATATGCCGGAGGATAAAAGTAAGCTCTGTGAGCTGACCGCCGAGCGGTTTGTGTCCTACAAGAAGAAGCACGGCTACGCTCCCAAGATAGTTGCAGTGCAGAGCCTCGGCTTCTTTGCCTGCGGAAAGAACAAAAAGGAAGCGGACATTGCCGCCGCGCTCTTTAATGATGCGCTAAAGGTGTGCAGCTATTCTATATTCTTCGGCGGTGCTAAGACCATGCCGCAGCACCTTGTGGACTTTATTGTAAACTGGGAGACCGAGAGCTACCGTCAGGGCGTGGCTTTAAGCGGCGGCGCGAACAAGCGTTTAGACGGTCGTGTTACCGTCATAACAGGCAGTGCCCAGGGCTTTGGCAAGGGTATAGCGGAGTATCTGGCGGGTGAGGGCGGGTACATCGTAATAGCCGATATGAACTACGAGGGCGCAAAATCAGCGGCTAGGGAGCTTTCCGAGACGTATAAGAGTGTATTTCTCCCTGTGGCGGTGAATGTGGCGGACGAGGAATCGGTAAAGGCCATGGTGGAGGAAACGGTTCTTAATTTCGGCGGGATTGACCTGTTTGTGAGCAACGCCGGAATTGTCAAGGCAGGGGGTTTAGAGGAGCTGGATAAACGCTCGTTTGAGCTTGTGACTGCTGTCAACTATACAGGCTACTTCCTCTGTACCAAGTACGCCTCCCGCGTCATGAAGCTGCAGCACCGCTTTGCGCCGGACTATTATATGGATATAGTAGAGGTCAATTCAAAGTCGGGGCTGGCAGGATCTAACAAGAACTTTGCATATGCCGGCTCAAAGTTCGGCGGAGTAGGGCTCACCCAGTCGTTTGCGCTGGAGCTTACCGAGTACAACATCAAGGTAAATGCCGTATGTCCGGGCAACTATCTGGACGGTCCTCTCTGGTCTGACCCGGAAAAGGGGCTGTTTGTGCAGTACCTCAAGGCAGGTAAAGTGCCGGGAGCTAAAACTATCGCCGATGTCAAGCGTTCATATGAGGACAAGGTCCCCATGCGGCGCGGCTGTGTCCCCGCCGATGTGGCGAAAGCGATTCTTTACTGTACCGAGCAGACCTACGAGACAGGACAGACCCTCCCTGTTACGGGCGGGCAGATAATGAAATAGGGATAAAAAAATAGAGGGGCTGATACCAATGATGGTATCAGCCTCTTTCATCCCCATAGACAGTGCTGCCCTTAAAACAAACTAAGCTGGCTGCTGGCGGGCAGTCCCCCCATTGCACCCGCCTCGGTCAATATCTCGATAACGGATTTTGATACCCCCGCTCTCCCGGACACATCGTCAATCGAGAGGTACTCCCCCTGCTTTCCGGCGCGTTCCAGAGCGTTGGCGGCGGAATCGCCCAGTCCCTTGAGGGCGTTAAACGGCAGACGTATACGTCCGTCCTCTATGGTGTATAATGTGGCGGAGGATTTGTACAGATCAACCGGCAGGAAAGAAAGCCCTCTTGCCAGCATCTCGTTTATAATAGCCAGTGTAGCGAGCTGATCGTCCTCCTTGGCGGTGCGCCCCTCCTTGGTCTTTAGCTCGGACATGCGCGACACCGTCATGCCCTTTCCTGCCACGGCGCACTGCGCATCAATGTCCCCGCCGCGCACGGTAAAGAGCGCCGCATAAAACTCCAGCGGGTAGTAGAGCTTGATGTAGCCTAAGCGGATAGCCGCAATGACATAGGCGGCGGCGTGTGCCTTGGGAAACATGTACTTTATCTTAAAGCAGGAATCGATATACCATTCGGGCACACCGTTCTCCCGCATGACGGCGACGTCCTCGTCCTTCAGCTCCTTTTTAGCCTTGCCCTTACGAGTAATCTCCATGATGCGAAACGCCGTCTTGGGGGGGACACCCTTGTGCATTAGATAGGTCATGATGTTGTCACGTGTACCGATAACCTCGGATATGGTGCAGGTTCCCGACTTGATAAGCTCCTGTGCGTTACCCAGCCACACGTCCGTACCGTGGGATAGCCCCGAAATCTGCAACAGGTCGGAAAAGGTCTGGGGTCTTGCTTCTACCAGCATCCCGCGCACAAAGCCTGTACCCATCTCGGGAAGCCCCAAGCTGCCTGTGTTGCAGTCGATAGCGTCGGGCGATACCCCCAAAGCCTCTGTGGAGGTAAACAGGCTGATGACCTTACGGTCGTTCATGGGGATGTCGTTTGTCTTTATGCCGGTATACTCCTCAATGCGTTTATAGAGCGTGGGAACATCGTGACCTAAGATATCGAGCTTTAGAATGGTATCGTGCAGCGAATGGAAATCAAAGTGTGTCGTGACCACACCCGAATCGGCACTGTCCGCCGGGTGCTGTATGGGGGTGAAGTCGTATATCTCGTTGTTGGCGGGGATGACGACCATACCCCCAGGGTGCTGCCCTGTGGTGCGCTTTACGCCGGTACAGCCGATGGTGAGCCGTTCCTCCTCCGCTTTGGGTACGACCTTACCCTTACCCTCCAGGTACTTCTTCACAAATCCGTATGCCGTCTTGTCCGCGACAGACGAGATTGTTCCCGCCTTGAACACGTTCTGTGAGCCGAACAGCTCCTCTGTATATTTGTGTGCTGTGGACT
>CAYSTR010000042.1:0-11825 GCA_964433745.1 uncultured Oscillospiraceae bacterium
CCGAACCGTCCCGCACCGGAGCTATCGAGCCTGTAGGAAAGTCCGTTACAGGCAAGACGGCACGGCCTGTACCGGGCAAAAAGAAGACAAAAAAGGTGAGAGGGCGTTTTGGCGTCTTGCTTGCGCTTCTGTTTACCGCGGGGGTTATATCCATATCATTTTATCTGTCGGGGCTTTTTATGGAGACGTTTTACGATGTGTTCGGACTAAAAAGCGACGATGTGGAGATAGAGGTAGATATCCCGCAGGCAGCTACTACGCAGATGATTGCAGAAATACTGGAGCGGGAGGGGATAATCGAGCAGCCGTTTATATTCCGCCTGTTCTCCCGTCTGCAAAAAGCGGATGGTACCTACAACTACGGCAAGTATGTCCTAAACCCGCGTATGCCCTATGATAATATTATCGAGACGCTGCAATCGGTGTCCGCGAGAAAGGACACAATCTGGATTACATTTCCCGAGGGTCTGACAGCAGTGGAATTTGCACAGCTTCTGCACGACAACGGCGTGTGCGACAAGGACGAATTCTTAGATCTTGTAAAATCGGGAAATATAGACCACCCTGTTGCACAGATGGCACCCAAGACGCAGTACCGCTACTACACACTGGAGGGGTATCTCTTCCCCGACAGGTACGATTTCTATGAGAATGAGTCGGCAAAATCGGTACTCATGCGCCTGTTGGATAATTTTAAGCAGAAGTACGATCAAGAGATAAAGGCACTGGCGGAAAAGAGCGGTATGTCCCTAGATTCGCTTCTGACACTGGCGTCTATTATACAGGAGGAGTCGGGCGATTTCGAGAACATGGGGCTGGTCAGCTCTGTTTTCCACAACCGTATGAATGATGCCGCCACATTTCCCAAGATGGAATCGGACGTCACTTCATTCTATGTACGCGACCGTATAGAGCCGTATCTAGACATTATGGATGACGGATATGAAAGCGCATACGACACCTATATCAGAGAGGGTCTGCCGGTAGGACCTATATGCAGCCCGGGGCTTGCGGCGTTACGTGATGCTGTAGAGCCGGACGAGAGCGATTACCTCTTCTTCGTCACGGATAAGGAGGGCAACTACTACTGGGCGGTTACGCTGGAAGAGCACGAGCGCAACTGTGTCAAGGCCGAAATTCCGATGTATACAGGCAGATGAGCTAAGAGTGAAGAATGAAAGGTGAAAAGCTGGCGCGGCTTTTCACTTTTCGTGATGGATGTGGAGTTTGGCGTAATAAGCCGCTCATAAAAAGGGAGTGATCCATATACCCGAGCTGTTATGTCCCGCGGGAGATAGGGAGAGATTGGCGGCGGCACTGCTCTACGGAGCGGATGCCGTCTATTTGGGCGGGAAGAGCTTCGGGCTGCGCGCCGGTGTGCCGAACTTTGACGCGGACGGTTTAAGAGAGGCGGCGGAGCTTGTCCACGATAAAGGGAAGAAGCTCTATGTCACGATGAACGCCCTGCCGCGCAACAGTGACCTAGCGGGGCTTACAGAGCATATTGACCTCTTATCTTGTGTCGGTGCTGATGCGGTCATTGTCGCGGACATAGGGCTTCTCATGGCGGTTAAGCGCAGAGCGCCGGGGCTTAGTGTACACATATCCACACAGGCGGGCGTGGTGAACTATCTCACAGCGTCAGAACTGTACAATCTGGGTGCGTCCCGCGTCATACTGGCACGGGAGCTTACCATAGACGAGATAGCCGGGATAAGAGCACATACTCCGCCTGCCCTTGAGCTGGAGGCGTTTGTTCACGGAGCTATGTGCATGTCCTTTTCGGGGCGGTGTGTCATATCCGACTATATGACCGGGCGGGATGCAAACCGCGGGGAGTGCGCCCAGCCCTGCCGATGGAACTATGCTCTTGTGGAGGAGAAGCGTCCGGGGGAATATTATCCTCTGTACGAGGATGAGGGTACATACATCCTCAACGCCAAGGATCTGTCCATGATAGAGCATCTGGACAAGCTGGCTAAAGCGGGAATCTGCTCGTTTAAGATTGAGGGCAGGGCGAAATCGGCGTACTATACCGCTGTCGTGACTAATGCCTACCGGGCGGCGATAGACGCGTATTTGAGCGCCCCCGATGACTATAACCCGCCTTTATGGGTTAAGAATGAGGTCTATAAGGTCAGCCACCGTGAGTACAGCACCGGGTTTTACTTTGGTGTGCCGGAAAAAGGGCAGTGTACCCAGTCGGGAGGATATATAAGGGAGTGGGAGGTTATAGCTGTCGTGACCGGGTATGAGGACGTTTTTGTTACCCTGTCCCAGAGAAACCGATTCTTTGACGGCGATGAAGCAGAGCTTCTTGTACCGGGGGAAGCGCCGCGCACCATTAAAATTGACGGATTGAGAGACGCTGACGGAAACCCTCTGGAGGCGGCAAGACATGCGATGCTTCCGTGCAGATTTCCCTATCCGGACATTCTGCCGGTAGGCTCTATAATAAGACAGGAGCTGCGGAGGGATGTTACATGAAGCTTCTTGACCGCGAACAGCTGCCTGTTTTAAAGTTCTGCTTTATTCAGATGGCATTTTGGGGTATATGGGCATCGTTTTACAACTATGCGGCGATGTTCTTCACCTCACAGGGTATATCCGCCACATACATAGGCATAGCCGTCTCGGCGACATTTCTGACAGGCATTATCGGGCGTATCTTCTGGGGGTTCATATGTGACCGCAAAAGAACCATACGAAAGACGCTGTTTGTCATTGTGCTCGGCATGTGGGTGACCATCATGCTGTTTACCTTCTCCTTGCCGCCGGTTATGATTGTCGTGCTCATGGGGGTGCTGGGGTTTTTCCAGATGCCTGCCCCTGCCATAATTGACAGCTGGGTTATTAAGAAGAGGGACGAGAAAGAGCCTTTGGGTGTAAAGATAAACTATGGCACGATTCGCATGTCCCCCTCAATTTCGACGGCAATCCTGTCTTTCTTGGTGGGCTTCGGTATTGAGCGGTTCGGGTTTGTGACTATGTTCATACTGGTGTCGGTAACATCCTTAATTCTTTTGTTCTTTATCTTTTCTACAGGAGACGCAGAGCAGACCTCCAATGCGGCGGGTGCTACCTCCATAGGTGAGAGTGCCATACGCAGTGCGCTTCTCAACCGCTCGTTTATATTGTTTTCTCTGGGACTATTTTGTATAGGCTTTTCGTTGCAGGGCTTTCAATCGTTTTTGGCGCTTATAATGAAGAATGTGGGCGGTACACCTACACATCAGGGATTGGCATTGTTTTTCGCGATAATCGGGGAGTTTCCGCTCATCCTCTTTTCCGGTATAATAATAAAGCGAATCGGCACTAAAGGCTGTTTTTTGCTGTCTATTTGCATGTATCTGATGCAGTATACGCTTGTTTTGTTAGCGGGTTCACCCTATATGGTGATAGCAGGGGTTGTCTTTCAAGGTCTTGGGTATGGGATGTTTCTCCCCAGCTTTCGCATATATTCCTACAGCATCGCTCCCCCTGAATACCGCACGACCACGCTGTCGGTCACCGATGCCATCCACGGAGGACTGGCGGGGGTGGCGGGAACGCTAATAGGCGGTCTTGTTATCGACAGCCTTGGTGTGAGTGCAATGCTTATTATGTATCTGTGCTTTGGGGTAGTCTCACTGCTATTGTTTTCACTGCTTAAAATTAAGAGAGCTTGATACCTTAGGTGTATCAAGCTCTTTTCTTTAGTCTTTCATCATAGGAGTCCCGATGGTTTTCTCCGGCACAAAGGTGACGAATTTGAGAGAATAGAAATCGCATATTGTATATGTCTCCTCTGCACGGTTATATAATACCATATAACTAGTGCCCACTTGATAAAGAATCCCCTGTTTAACAACAATTTGTTGGGTTCCGACAAGAAACTCACAAATAACATAATAACCGAGGTTCATGGAGAGTATTTCTTGAAATGAGCCGGCATTTCCTCCGAGCGGATTCTCCTCTGCCATTATATCTCTTTCTGGTAATGAGTGAAAGTTTATCCCTATCTCGTTTTCTGCCATAAAACTAATCCTTTCATAAAAAATTTAAGTCAAAAGATAAAGCTCCGTAGGATCATAGAAACAATGCTCTGTAATCCGGGTTGTAAATTTGCCGACCTCGCTGGGGAAATATGTCTTACATACAGGCTTGTAGGGGTTAAAGAACCAGAGAGACTCACCCAGGTTCGTTATTCTGTTTCCGGCTATCGCCCAGTTTGCTATATCGTAGTGAATCTGTTCAGGACGCATGTTATAGATGTTTTGAGGATTGTATTGTCCGTTGCTCAATACCTCCTTGACGCATGTAAACTGATCGGGCTGAAATATTATGTTTCTGATGCTGCCCTGCCCAACCCGGCCATACTCCCCTTCGGTGGTACGTACCCGGTTCATTATAACGCTGGCAACCGCTTTCATTCCGTCATCGCCCTCGCCGCCGGCCTCACACTTTATCAGACGAGCTAGTAGTTCTGTATCGGAAAATGCCATACTCTACAGCGTGACCCCGCACGTAAAGCGAATATGCATGCGCACGTCACTTTTCCTTTCTAAAGATTTTTTCATATAATTATATGGTAAAAAAAGCCAGTATATGACAAAAAAACGCCGGCATCCTAAGATACCGGCGGTATATATCGATTCTACTTAGCATATTGCAAAACATCATCACGGTATGGGAGAGATGAAGCGGCACCCAGCTTGGTTACCGCAAGCCCACCCGCAATATTGGCTGTGGTTACCGCTTTTTCCATATCACCGTGAGCGGCGTACTCTAAGGCAAGAGCGGCGGTAAACGCATCCCCTGCCGCTGTGGTGTCCACCGGTGTGACCTTGATGGGGTCGTAAAAGGTAAGCTCGTTACCTATGCTGTGCGCCGCGCCCTTAGAGCCTAGCTTGAACACGATATGCCTAATGTCACAGCGGCGGCGCAGACTGGCGGCGGCGGCGATAAGCGATTCGCGGCTGTCGGGCAGAATACCTGTGAGGGCGTGGGTCTCGGTTTCGTTGGGGGAGAGGATTTCCAGACTGCCTAACTTCTCCAAGGGAAACGGTTTAGCAGGACCTGCGTCCATCACAACCGGAATCTTTAGCTTTGCCGCATGTCGGACGGCGGCGATGACCGTCTCGTCTGGGATTTCGAGCTGTAGGAGGAGGATGTCGGTGTCGGGGACTAGGGCGGATATGGCTTTGTCCGGACTGAGCCTCTCGTTTGCTCCGGCGCACACGATGATACGGTTCGCGCCGTTGTCCTCCAGCATGATGACTGCAAGTCCGGTGGGTGCTTCCCTGTCGGACGAGAGACAATCCGTGCCGACCTTGTTGTCCGCGAATACGCCCCGCATGAAGCTTCCGTTATCGTCCTCACCCACACGTCCGCACATGCGCACCGCTCCGCCCAACCGGGCACATGCGATGGCTTGATTTGAGCCTTTGCCGCCGGGGAAGTTTTGGTATGTGTGCGCAAGCATACTCTCTCCCGCCACCGGGACATGTGACACTCTCAGCACCAGATCCATGTTTACACTGCCTACTACGAGGATATTGCTCATATAATTACCTCTTTCTTGTAAATAAATTGAAAATTTAATAAAACGTATGGTCAATCGGCGTACTACGTGGTATAATCAATATAACCATACTTTAACGGCAAGACTGGGGGAACACAATGAATTATCTTTTAAACGATGGATGGAAGGTCACATTTGACGGTGAGAACTGGTTTGACTGCGCTGTGCCCTGTTCCATGTATTCTATACTTCTAAAAAACGGGCTGATGGACGATCCCTTTTACCGGGAGAACGAGTGGGAGGCGCTCAAGCTGTCCTACGGTAAAGCACTGTTCATTAAGCATTTTAATGCAGACAAATCGGTGATTAACAAAGAATCCATCATACTGGAGTTCGAGGGTGTGGACACCATTGCCGAGATTACGCTCAACAGCACAACCCTAGGACTAATAAATAACATGCACCGCTCCTACAGCTTCGACGTGCGCGAAAGCATACAGGAGGGGGAGAATATTCTCGCGGTCAAGCTCTATTCCTCCCTTTCATACATTGAGGAGGAGAGCAAGAAGCGCCATTCCTGGGCAGTATCCCCCGAACAGTGCATCCCGGGCTACCAGTACCTCCGAAAGGCGCACTACATGTTCGGGTGGGACTGGGGTCCTAAGCTCCCCGACATGGGACTGTTCCGTGATGTTAAGCTTACGTGCTATGATGACGGCATGATTCAGACGGTCTACTTCCGTCAGCGCCATCAGGACGGTCGGGTATATGTAAACGCCGAGGTCATGTCCGATATTTTTGATGCGGACATGGAGTACTACAAAGCAAAGCTGGTGCTTGCATCTCCCAACGGAGAGATATATGAAAACTGGGTAGATATACGGGAAAACATGTTCGAGGTGGGGCTTCTAATCGAGAATCCGCGTCTGTGGTGGCCTAACGGCTACGGTAAACAGCCGCTCTACAACGCGGCGGTCTACCTCTATCTGGGGGACACCCTAATAGACAGCCATGAGGCGAGACTGGGGCTTAGAACGCTTACGGTTTCACGTGAAAAGGATAAATGGGGCGAGGAGTTCTGCTTTGTCGTTAACGGCGTGAAGATATTTTCCATGGGTGCAGACTACGTGCCGGAGGACAACATCCTTTCCAGAACCACAAGGGCGCGCACCGAGCGGCTTTTACGCGACTGCACAGAGGCAAACTTCAATACCATTCGCGTGTGGGGCGGCGGATACTATCCCGAGGACTGGTTCTATGACCTGTGTGACACCTATGGGCTTATCGTCTGGCAGGACTTCATGTTCGCCTGCGGAGTGTACGAGCTGACCAACGATTTCGAGCGCAACATAACACTAGAGGTCGTGGACAATCTCATTCGTATGCGAAACCATCCATGTTTAGGGCTTTTGTGCGGCAACAACGAGATGGAATGGGGCTGGGTGGAATGGGACATGGGTACAAACGAGAGGCTTCGTCTCGACCACATTTATCAGTACGAGCGGCTGTTCCCGGAGCTTATGAAGCAGTACTGCGCCGATACGTTCTACTGGCCGGCATCCCCCTCGTCGGGGGGCGGGTTTGATAATCCCAATGACGAAAACCGGGGGGATGTCCACTTCTGGGAAGCGTGGCACGGCAGTAAATCCTTTACAGTCTACCGCGAGCACTTCTTCCGCTTCTGTTCGGAGTTCGGCTTTGAGGCATTGCCCTCCTACAAGACCATATGTGCGTTTACGGAAGAAGGGGACAGAAACCTCTGCTCCCCTGTCATGGAGAACCATCAGAAGTTCCCGGACGGCAACAAGCGGATACTGCAAAATATAGCGGACTGGTACCTCTATCCCAGTGACTTTAAGAAGCTTACCTATGTGTCACAGCTTGTGCAGGCGGACGCTATTCGCTTTGGGGTCGAGCACATGAGACGTTATCGTGGGCGCTGTATGGGTGCGGTATACTGGCAGTTAAATGACTGTTGGCCTTGTGTATCATGGTCGTCCATCGACTGGTACGGACGGTGGAAGGCTCTCCATTATGCGGCTAGACGCTTCTTTGCGCCGGTCATGCTGTCTCTGCACGATGAACACTTTGATATATGTGTGAGCATTGCAAACGAGGGTATGAAGGAGTTTCGCGGCAGGCTTGTCGTTAAGGTGCTGGACAACTCTAATAATGAGCTGACGGTACATGAGCAGAAGCTGGCTGTGGGTGCGCTTAGCTCGTCCGATGTCATGCATTTTGACGCTAAGGCGGTGTTTGAGGGTAAAGAGAACCAGCGCGAGCGGGTTATTGCCGCGATAGTTTACGATAAAAAGGGTGCGGTGGTGAGCGAGGGAACGTTTACATTCGCAAGACCCAAGCATTTTAGCTTTTTAATGCCTACATTTACGGTGGAGTGCGAGCAGACCGCCAGACAGTATGTGCTTACCATATCCTCTGATGTGTACGCAAAGGGAGTATATCTCGATTATGACGACTGCGACTGCGTATTTTCGGACAACTTCTTTGACCTTTACGGTCAGCAAAAAATAGTGACCATAGACCGCTCCCGCATGTCGGAGGATATAGGGCTCGAACAGATAAAGTCCAAGCTTAGGATTATGAGCGTCTACGATATAAGGTGAAGATGAAAAGAATAATGATATTTCTTATGGCGGCGGTAGTGATGCTTTATATTACCGCCTGTCGGGCGGTTCCGGAGTTTGTGGACAGACCTGCCGATGTGGTATTTACCGAGTTTTTGACAGAGGAGCTCAAAAGCTCATCCGCATACAATGAGGCGATAAAGCATAATGCGGTGATTAAGTTTAACCGCGAGATTCTCACCTCAGGGGTTGCGCCCCGCGAATTTGTGGAGAATGTGCGCAAGGGTAGGAGCGATAGGCTATATCTCTATGGCTTTGAACGCTTAATGGGGTATGAATCTGAGCCGCCCTACTACAGTGCATTCTGTACTATTTATGACTATAATGCCGCAGACAAGACGTTTATTATCCGATATGAGAAAACCGACAGTGAGAATCCGTGGAATTCGCCGTGGGAGGATCAGAAGGGACGTTACCCGGTTAGAGAAAAGCCGGTTCTCAATGAATACGGTTATTTTCTGGTGTCGGAATATAAGGGCTTTCAAGTTGTCAGTGACTATGAGCTGTACGAGGGGTTTAACGAGCTGAAAGCGGCAAAGGAGCGATTTATCGACCCTATTTGGTGGAATGTGCTGCTCGGTGTGACGTTTGATTCTTTTAACGATATTGAACATCTACTGTTCCTGTTTGACGACCTTTACAGCTTTATTAAGAGAGAGGGTATTTTAGATCAGTATGGAAGCGATATCCCCATGCCGCTGATTACCGAGCTTGTTACGTCATATTTTGATTGCGGCGAAGAAGATATCAAGGCGAAGCTAGAGGAGTATTATAATAAAGAAGCAGATACATGCGTTTTCAAAGGAAAACCCCCTATTGCCGCCGATATAAACCTTGATGAAAGGGTGCTTGAATATAATCAATCGGGTGATACGGCGACAATAGTGTATACCCAGTATGACACCCACAGCGGAGAGCCGAAGGACATACGCTATACCATGACTGTACGCTTGCTGGAGGACGGCAGCTTCCGTTACATTTCTATTATCGCACAAAAATAAAAAAAGTCAAGGATATGAGAAACTATGAACATCAGATTTGACGAGATTAGGCTGCTTCTAGTGTCGCTTGCACCAAAGCTTGCCGACCTAAAGGAGGCGCTTACGGTGGACGCTCTCAAAAAGGAGATAGCCGAACTGGAGGAAAAGACCGCCGCCGCGGGATTCTGGGACGATCCGGACAACTCCCGCACGACCCTACAGCTCATAAGCCGCCTTAAAAACAAGGTGGGGAGCTACGAGAAGCTGAAAAATGACGTGGACGAGGCTCTGTCCTTTACGCAGATGTGTATGGAGGAGGGGGAGGACGACCTCCTTCCAGAGCTGGAGGACAATGTATCGCGCATAACGGCAACACTGGAGGAGATGACCCTCTCCACACTCCTCACAGGGGAGTACGACCAAAACAACGCCATTCTCACATTCCATGCGGGGGCGGGCGGTACAGAAGCGCAGGACTGGGTATCCATGCTGCACCGCATGTATCTGCACTGGGGCGAGAGAAAGGGATACAATGTAAAAACCCTAGACTTTCTGGACGGTGAGGAAGCAGGACTAAAGAGCATATCCATTCTCGTAGAGGGGTACAATGCCTACGGCTTTCTCCGCTCCGAGACAGGGGTACACCGTCTTGTACGCATATCGCCCTTTGATTCGTCCGGGCGGCGGCACACCTCGTTTGCGTCGTTGGAGGTTATGCCCGAGATATCGGACGATGTGCAGATCGATATTCGCGCAGAGGACTTAAAGGTGGACACCTACCGTTCGGGCGGGGCGGGCGGTCAGCACGTCAACAAAACCGAATCGGCTATACGAATCACACACATCCCCACCGGCATAGTCGTGGCGTGCCAGAACGAGCGCAGTCAGGTGCAGAACCGCGAGGTCGCCATGAAGATGCTAAAGTCCAAGCTAATTGAGATAAAGGAGCGCGAGCACCTAGACCGTATCGAGGACATAAAGGGCGACCAGAAGGATATCGGCTGGGGCTCACAGATTCGTTCGTACGTGTTTATGCCCTATACCCTAGTCAAGGATCACCGCACAGGCTACGAGCAGGGCAACATAGGCGCTGTCATGGACGGCGATCTGGATGGGTTTATTAATGCGTACTTGAAACAACAGGCGACAGATAAGAGTTAATAACTAAGAGTGAAAAATGAGAAGCACGGCAAGCTTCTCACTTTTCACTCTTAACTTCTAAGATGAATCTATTCTTTAACGCTTCCCGCCAGTATTCCTGCTACAAAATGCTTTTGCAGGGACAAAAATACCAAAAGCACTACGCCGGAGGTGACAAGTCCCGCGCACATGAGAAGATTCCAGAATATCTCGCCCTCGTTGCGGAATGCGGACAATGCCAGCTGTACTGTTGTGATGCGATCCTCGCCGGTGTTGGTCATGACGAGCGGCCAGGTATATTCGTTCCATGCACCTATGAACTTTAGTACACCAAGGGATGCTAACAGCGGGGAGGACAGCGGGAGATAGACGCGGATAAATGTCTTGAAGCGTGTGCAGCCGTCCAAGCGGGCGGCCTCGTCCAGTGACACGGGGAACATCACATAGAATTGTCTGCACATGAACACGCCGAAGGAGCCTGCAATAAAGGGGAGCATAAGCCCTGTGTAGGTGTTGACAAGTCCTGTGCCGCCTGTGCCGAATATGTCGTTGCCGCCTAGTAGCGGGAGGTTTTTCACCAGTACAAATAAAGGTACAATAGTGACCTGGGGAGGAATCATCATACCGATTAGTACGAGTATAAACAGTGCGTTTCGTAGGGGAAAGCGGATGCGGGCGAATACATACCCTGTCATGGCGTTGATAAACAGGCTCACTAATGTTGCCGTGAGGGAGACATAAAGGCTGTTTAATATGTACCGTCCCCAGTTGCCCGAGGTCAGAGCGGTGACATAGTTTTCAAAGTGCAGTGACGTGGGGAGGATGTTTAAGGCGGACGAATATATATCGTTCATGGATTGAAGTGAGATGCTAAACATTATGAAAAATGGAAATACGGCGAGCACCAAAAGTACCGCCGTGAATGTGAATATTAAAATATCTGCTGCCCTTTTTTGCATAGTGTTCACCTGTTTTTATTGAGACTAAGGCTTATAAGCGTAAATATCAGCACAATACTAAGAAGTACCATGCTCATGGCAGAGGCGTATCCCATCTTGAACTCGGAGAACGCTCTCATATATATCTGATGTGTTATTGTCGTAGTTGAGTTGAGCGGGCCGCCGTTTGTCATGAGACGCACCTGCTCAAATGTCTTGAAGCACTCGATGGACAGTGTAGTCATGAGGAAAAATGACACAGGCTTTACATAAGGGAGCACAATGCGGACATTGTAGGCAAGCCGCCCCGCTCCGTCGATGCGCGCTGCGTCATAGAGACTGTCGGGCACTCCCTTGACCGCCGCCAGGTAGATAATCATGACATAGCCGAGATTCTTCCAGATGTTCACGAGAATAAGGCAGAAAAGCGCCTGTGACGCATCGAACAGAAATAACTGCTGCGGTACGCCTACAAGCGAGAGGAGCTTATTTATAATTCCGAATGTGGGCTCGAACATATAAAGCCAAATCATGGATACGCACACCATGGAGGTGACATAGGGGTACATGAGTGCCGCCCTCACCCCGTACATGAGCCTTGACTGCCCCGACACTAGCA
>CAYSTR010000043.1:0-11815 GCA_964433745.1 uncultured Oscillospiraceae bacterium
GGCTTGCGCATGAGCATTAATATGGTCATCTTTGTTAACATCCTAGCCGCTGTAACCGGAATTTCTGCTATCGTACTGTCGGTAATACGGTACATGCACATGTTTCAGTTAAACTCCTACAGTGAGGCTACACAGCTGCGTTGGATTGGCAAAAACCCCAATACGCTGTTTTTACATGTTTTAGTGCTTATTCTGTCCATAGGTATATATATAAACCTTACTCTCTTTGGGATTGTTCTTTCTGCCGCTTTTATTTTTTCCGTAGTTAGGTTGATTCCTAAGAAAGCTAAAAAACCGCTTAAATATACCGGCAGGGTATGGCGTATGTTTATTACGCTGTTTTTACTGTTGGGTATAATTTTTGCAGCTTTCTATATCCGCGGACTTTGGGGATACACCATACCGCTCATCTGCCTTATCTTTATCCTCTCCCCTACTCTTGTGATGATTGCCAATATAATAAACCGCCCTCTCGAATGGTCCGTGAGGCGCTACTATATAAACGATGCCAAGCGCATATTAAAATCCATGCCAAACCTTATTATCATAGGCATAACAGGCAGCTACGGCAAGACCAGTATGAAGTACTTTGTCACATCGCTTCTTAAAGCTCGGTACAACGTCCTCATGACACCCGAGAGCTTCAACACCCCAATGGGTGTGGTAAAGACCATACGGGAACAGCTTAAAGCTACTCACGAGATATTTGTCTGTGAGATGGGAGCTAAATATAATCACGATATAAAGGAGCTGTGTGATATTGTCAAGCCGCACCACGGAATTATCACCTCCATAGGTCCGCAGCACCTTGAGACGTTTAAGAGCATCGAGACCATAATAAACACTAAATATGAGCTGGCGGACGCACTGCCTGAAAACGGTATGCTTTTCTTAAACGGCGACAATGAACTGGTTATGCAGAATCGACCCACCCGTTCACTCATGACCTATGGTCTGGGCGCCCACAACTCCTTTAAAAGCCAAAGCTTCTCGGTCTCGCACAGCGGAACAAGCTTCACTGTAGTTGACACCAGTGGTGAGGAATGCACACTCTCAACCCCTCTCGTAGGAGAGCACAACCTCGTCAATCTCATTGGCGCTCTTTGTGTAGCGCGATTCTTCGGTGTGTCCTTTGAAGCACTTAGAATACAGACTAACAAGCTTGTTCCTGTCCCCCACAGATTACAGCTTATCCGCTCCGGAAATCTCACCATTCTTGATGATTCCTACAACTCGAACCCCAACGGAAGCAGTGCCGCTCTGCGTACTCTGGCACTGTTTGACGGTTTCAAGGTGCTCGTCACTCCCGGAATGATAGAACTGGGAGCAAAGGAGGAGGAGCTAAACCGCGAGTTTGGCAGACAGGCGGCGGCGGTGTGCGACTTGGTCGTACTAGTGGGAGAAAAGCGTACTCGTCCTATATACGACGGTCTGACCGGTGCGGGATACAATAAAGACAGTATAATCATTGCAGACGGTATAAAGCAAGCTATGGACAGGGTGTATGCACATGTCAGCGATAAACCTAAAATCGTGCTTCTAGAAAACGATCTGCCGGACAACTATTAAGGAGGAGAACATATGAAGATTAAACTGGCGGTACTGTTCGGAGGACAGAGTGTGGAGCATGAGATATCCGTTATCTCTGCTATACAGGCTATAGGATATGTAAACCGTGAAAAATACGATGTTATCCCCATATATATAACGAAGGACAACATGTTCTACTATGGCGAGGGTATCGGAGAAATAGAGAGTTATAAGAACATCCCCGCACTGCTTTCCCGCTCAGAACGCGTATATCTGGCGCGTGAGGGCAGTAAGACCTGTATATTCAAGTATACAAGCGGTCTCTTCGGAAAGAAGCCGCTTGACTATATCGATGTGGCGTTCCCCATTGTCCACGGCACAAATGTCGAGGACGGAACATTACAGGGCTTCTTAAAGCTGTTAGGACTTCCATTTGTGGGTTGCGATGTTTATGCTTCCGCCGTTTGTATGGATAAGGTGGCAACAAAAGCACTGCTTAAAGAAGCTGGTATCCCGGTGCTTGACGGTCTTAGCTTTTCTTCTCGCGAGCTTTCTGATATTAAATCCATCGTCAAGCAGTCGGAAGAGCGGTTCTCCTACCCTGTTATCGTAAAGCCTGTTAATCTGGGGTCAAGTGTGGGTGTTACTAAGGCACGGGATGCAGAAGAACTGGAGCAGGCGGTGAGCAATGCATTTATGTTCGCAAAAAGGGTGCTCATTGAACCGGCGGTAGTCGCTCTAAAGGAGATTAACTGTGCTGTTTTGGGTGATTCGGAGGAGGCTATACCTTCGGAGTGCGAGGAGCCGTGCTCGTCTGATACAATATTGAGCTACTCCGATAAATATCTGTCCTCCTCTAAGCAGTCGGGCAGTAAGGGCATGGCAAGCCTAAAGCGTAAAATCCCCGCCGATATATCGAACGATATAAAAAAGAACATTCAAGACATCGCTGTTCGTGCGTTTCAAACGCTGGACTGCTGCGGTGTGGCACGTATAGACTTTCTCATGGACTATGAATCGGGGCATATCTGGCTAAATGAGTTGAACACTATCCCCGGCTCATTATCCTTTTATCTATGGGAACCTCTCGGGATAAGCTATCCCGAACTAATCGAGCGGCTTGTTTCATTGGCACTTAAACGTCAGCGTTTAGAGGAGGGTATTAACTACTCCTTTGATACAAACATCCTGTCTCTGGGCGGTGGACTGGGTTCAAAGCGCGGCAAGGCTTAAAAATTCTGCTCGTAATAGTCCGCGGGGCGGATGTCTTCACTGGCATGTGTCTTTATCAAGAATCGACGGCAATCGTAGCACAGCTCGCACTTATGGGTGTATCCATCCTCGTTGGGAGCAAAACCGTACCCACATGCATATTCATATAATTCCCTTACACCACCGCTTGCCAGTCTTGTAAAGACCGGGAAGCGGTCATTATCTATCCCGGATTTTAGCTCTGACAGCGGTACACCTATACCGGTACAACCGGGAGGTATTAAATATCCGTCAAAATCGGCATGATAGTGATTGACATTCGTAATCTCTCTGCAAGAACCGCTTCTTAGAATGTCTGACAGCGGTACTCTCTTTGCCTCTTCGCGGAAGATATTAAGCGCTCTGCCGTTCGGAGTTATACCGTATCCCTTTGCTGTATTTGCGATGTAGTCCTCCCCCAGAATCATTTCTAGCTCCTGTCGTGAATACTTGCGGGACGGTTCCAGCACCGACAGCTTCTTTACATATTCCTGTCTCCAGATAAAAAAGTTCATCTCGACTTCCTCACACAACCCAGCAAGCCGCAAGGGTCTCTCCAACGGAATAAACTCCACATGAAACGGATCAACCGAAATTAAAAGACAGTCCGCTCCCGACTGTTTTAACTTTTTCAAGCGGTTTTTCAGATCATCATCGTAAAATGACGGCGCACACCACGAGGCATTAGTCTCAATATAGCTCAATTCAAGATTATGCCTGCGGATACATGATACAAGATATGTAAGAGCCTCTAGATTTATAAACGGCTCTCCGCCGCCTATATGTACGCTTCTGCATCCCAGTTCTACCAGCTGACCGCATAAATCTTCCGCTTCCTGCGGGGTTATGTAGTGATCGTTCATACGATTTGAGCATCCATATAGACAGTGGCGGCAGGCGGCTGTACAGCGGTATACCGGTATAATCCCTCCGTCACCCAGATGTGTTATCTTCATAAATATATTTTCCTCCTTTTTTATTAACCTATTTTACCACATGTACATCCGCAATGCAATAATCTATCCCGGACACATCGTATTGATATGTCCGGGATTTACTTTTACTAAGAGACGGTAAAACCCGTATCCTCTATACAGTTTTTTATAGATTGTTCATAAGCCGGCGGATTATATTTAACCTCTACGGTTGATTTTACTCTGTCTACTCCAACCGACTGTACACCCTCTATTTTATCCAACGCATTTTTAAGTGAGGTCTTCATTTGTGTGTTATTTATCCCTGTCACATGGTAGCATTTCCTGTTCATGTGGATACCTCCTTACTTCTGCGCTTAATTGTCTCCTCTGTATCCTTTATCTGCTTTCCTATCGAACCCACAGCATGCATTCGTTTGGTGTTTTTCTCCCTTAGTCTTTCACTCTCTGCATTGTTTGGCGTTTGTGCAATAATCTCTTCCGATATCTCGATGTTGTGCTTTGTAACGTCGAGTTTTTTCTTTAGCTTTCTTATTCTCGCATAACCTTCTGCTTCATGCATCTGTTTTAGAAAATCATTGGATTTATTCAATTATAACACCTCCCGCCGCTATTAGCTTCTGCTTCGGGGTGTTATCTATACTAATAAAGATTGTGCCAATACCTCTTATGAGCCTAAACAGAATAAAATTTCCAAAAATTTATTTTTATGTACTCTTAGTATCTCCTGATTTTTTAGCGTCAAGATATTTCACAATCGCACAATAGATGGTAAAGCTCACCTGCTTTTGATATTCAGGTGTGGATAATAGCTTCGCTTCGTCCGGATTAGAGATAAAGCCGCATTCCACAAGCACCGCTGTATGTGTGCAGTTATTTATTAGATAAAGCTCCTTACCGGCCTTTTTTACTGCTCTTGTATTATCCGGTTGCAAAATCCCGGTAAATGTTTCCTTTACAACCTCTGCCAGCATCTTGGACTGCTCATTCTTACCGCCGTAAAAAACCTGTGCGCCCTTACATGATTTAATATTGAACTTGTTTTGATGAACACTAATTAGTATGCTGTCTGTATTATTTTCAACCATTTTTAACCTATTTTTTATATCACTGACCTTCATCTGGCGTACAGTTTTAGCAAAGCTGTCATGAATAGATACATCCTCTGTGCGGGTATACTGAACATTAAATCCCCCAGCAGACAATAGGTCACCCAGATAAAGAGAAATTGGGAGATTTATGTTCTTCTCGATAACATCACCAGAACCTACTGCACCTCCGTCTATTCCGCCATGTCCTGCGTCGATGACTATAACAGGCAGATCATTCTCGAATGCAAGAGCTGGTTTAAAGAAAGCAAAGCTAGGTGCTGTAAGTATCTGAACTATGAGAAAACCGGCAAGACATCCTGCTCCAATGCGCTTTATTAGCATATTCAAAATTGTTACCGTCCCCTTTCCTTTACTATAAAATTCATATGAACAAGCAGTAAAAAACATGTCTTATTATGTAAAAAAGGGGAAGCATAATGCCTCCCGCTTTCTCTATAACACCCTTGTGGTTCCGACTGGTCTTATCAGTATACGGTAAACAGAGTGTTCACCAAACAACCTTCGCATCTCTCCGGCATACGATTCTATAAGCTCATCCGGGACAAACGCCTGTATCGTCCCGGCAAAACCGCCGCCGTGTACCCGGTATGCTCCATTACCCGCCAGGATATTCTCGGTCACCGCAAGTGCGACGCTTATACCCTGCTCGTGGGGATGTTTTGATGAATAACAGTTTTGACAGTAGGTAAATGAGTTATATCCAGAATCGGTTATCTCCTTTAAAAAGCTCTTAAAATCGTTCTTCTTTAGACATTCCACCTGTTTTACTACACGCACATCATCATAAAAGAAGTGTACGGCTCTAAGTATTGCACGGTCGCTAATTGTTCCGCGAATCTCGGGAAGCTTCGTCATCAGCTTTTCCATCGATACATCACGAAGCACCTCTCCGCCCAGTGCCCTTGCGCACTGCTTCATCTCATGCTCTAAATCCACATAATCATCATTGAGATCGGCATGACTACCGCCTGTATCCACAATAACCATTTCATACCTGCAATCGGAGAAGCGAAAATCAACCTTTTCCACAATAGGATTATCGAAGTCGCGAAAATCGATAAACACCAGATTCCCCACGGCGCAGGCAGTCTGATCCATCAGTCCGCAGGGCTTTCCGAAATAGATATTCTCCGCGAACTGTGCAATCTTTGCGTTCTCAATATCGTCTATCTTTCCGTCATTGTAGAGATGGCTGATAATACTCACCATCAAGACCTCGAATGCCGCCGACGAGCTAAGACCCGAACCCATGAGGACATTGCTCGTTACACATGCATCAAACCCGCCGATTGTGTAACCAAGGTCTCTGCACCTTGCCAGTACACCGCGAATGAGCGCTATGGACGTAAACTGCTCATGCTCTTTAACAGAAAGGTCATCCGTCGACAGTGATATGTTCGGGTAGCCTTCCGAGTGTACGTTTACGGTATTATCCTCGCGGCTACTGACCACAGCGATACAGTCGAGATTGACCGATGCCGCCAGTACCCTGCCCGCGTTGTGGTCTGTGTGGTTGCCGCCCACCTCGGTTCTTCCGGGTGTGCTGATGATAAATATATCCTCCCTGCCGGGGAAGTCCTTTTCAAATGTACTTAAAAGATTCAGATAACGTTCCCGCGCAGATGCCGCATTCGCTTTACCGTAGATAAACTCGAGCTTTTCATTTAGCTCTCCGCGTTCTATCAAATGACGCGCTTCGGACAGCTTCATACATTCTTCTCCTTAAATAAATCTAAACGCCAAAAGCAATCTGGACGTTTCCGTCCGGATTGCTTTTTTATTTATACTAACTACTTGTTTAGCTTCTTGATGACCTCTTTTATACTGTCGGCCATATAGGTTATAGCCTCCTCAGTGAGCTTAGGATAGATGGGCAGTGTCACAAAGCGTGTAAATACCTCCTCATATACAGGGCATTCACCCTCCTTGTGACCCATATCCATAAAAGGCTTTGAGAGGTGAATAGGCAGATAGTGCGACCATGCCTTGACGCCCATGTTGTAGTAAAGCTCGTACATAAAGTCCTCTTTACTAAACCTTACATCCTTTTGCAGCTGTATCATGTAGATGTGCCAGGTATGCACGCCGTCTTTCTTATCGAGAGGGAGGATGATCTCCGGAACATCAGAAAGCTTCTCTGTGAGCATATCAGAAAGCTCCTTACGGCGCTTGTTAAATCCGTCGAGCTTCTTTAGCTGCTCGATACCTACACAACCCTGTGCGTCGGTCATGCGGAAGTTGTAACCTACATCGTCGAAAAAGAGCTGCCAGTAACGCTTACCCATCGGGTGCTTGGTCTCGTCCACCGAGAGATATTTGTCGCTCTTTCCATAGGTGCGGCAGCAGAGTGAGCGGTAGGATAGCACCTTTTCGTAGAACTCCTTATTATTAGTCGTGACCATGCCGCCCTCGCCCAGAGTGCTCATATTCTTCTGCTGATGGAACGAGAAGACGCCCATGTCACCCAGATTACCCGCCATTTTCCCCTTATAGCTGCCGCCCGGATTGTGGGCACAGTCCTCTATAACAGGTATACCGTGCTTTTTAGCCACTGCATTGATGGCATCCATATCTGCGCACTGTCCGTAGAGATGAACAGGCACAATCGCCTTTGTTTTAGGTGTGATTAATACTTCAAGCTTAGAAGCATCCATGCACAGCGTTCTATCGTCTACATCGCAGAATACTATTTTTGCCCCCATAGTAGCAAAAGCCGAAGCAGTTGCTATCCAGCTAAGAGGGGTTGTGATGACCTCGTCACCCGGCTCGATTCCGCAGGCAATGGCTGTAAGGGAGAGACCTGTAGTCGCACTTGTGCAGCTTATAGCATAGGTAGTTCCGCAGTACTCCGCAAACCTCTTCTCAAACTCAACTACCTTTTTTCCGCAGGATGGAGCATTGTTCTGTAGACACTCCATAAGTGCCATAGCTTCCTCTAAGCCATAGCTTGTACCGTATCCAATCTCTAAACCGTGTTTGACCTCCGGCATATAATCATTCTCCTTACTATTTATTTGAGCTTAGTGCCCTTTTTATAGTTTCTTCCATGCTTTTCATGGGTGTTTTTAGTAAGCCTTTAGCTTTATTAATATTTAAGATACCGTTTTTATGTCTGGGAGCTTTCTTCGGGTCGGCTGATTCTAGCGGTTTTACAAGCTCCTTGTCAAAACCCATCCCCTGCGCCAGTCTCTGTGTCAGCTCGTAACGTGATATAGTCTCGGTCGAACCCAGATGCACTACACCCTTGTATCCTATACTACCTAGCTCAAACACGGATTCACACAGCGTCTTGACATCAATGGGTGTCCTAATCTCACCTGTCGGGGCATATATACTGTTTCCCGCCGAGAGGTTCTTATATAGCGATGATACAAACGAGTTACCCACATGCAGAGCATACCCCAGTACCAGCGATATGCGAATGATGCACGCATCCGGGTTTGCGTCGATTACTGCCTGTTCCCCCAAACGCTTGGTCCCGCCGTAGTAGTTACAGGGTGCTAATGTGCTGTCCTCCGCGTACTTCTCACTATTCTCTCCGTCAAACACCGCATCGGACGAAAACCAGAGATACCGCCCGCCGATATCAGCCGCCGCTCTAGCGCATATTCCCGCTCCGCTTGTGTTTATCGCATATGCCAGTTCCTTTTGATTCTCCGCCTTGTCTATGTCCGCTACCGCTGCAACATTCACAGTAAAATCCGGTTTATATTGCATAAACACCTCTTTTACTGCCCTTTCATCTGTAATGTCCAGCTTAAAATACTTCGTATCATAGAGTGGTGTGTCCGAAATATCCGCAATCGCACACTCATATCCCAGCTTTTGTGCAGTCATTAGAAGATGTCCCCCTACAAAACCGTTACCTCCGATTATCAGAGCCTTACCCATTCATCCACCTCCAATTTTTCAATGTCTGTATATACAGTATATCACGTTCACCATGATATTTCCTCTATTTATTAATGCAATTACTACTCAATTTTCGGTTGAGCCTCATTTTTAATCTTTTCCAGATACTGCTTTGGGGACATACCTGTAACCCTGGAAAAAGTACTGTAGAGACCACTCTCACTGTTAAAGCCGCTCTCGAACGCTGCGTCGAGTATAGTTATGCTTTTATTCTCCATGAGCTTTATAACATTGTCAATCTTTATCATGTTCTTATATGTGCTAAAGCCCACACCCAGATTTTTCTTGAAATATTCACTGAAATATGCCTCGGTCAGACCAAACTGCTTCGCGACATCCTTTAGGGATACATCATCCTTGATATTCGACTGGATAAACTTCTGTATCTGATCAAGCCGCTTAATATTCTGTCCTCTGGTGCGAGCCTCAACCGTCGGGAGACGTATTGCTTTTTGCTCCCGCATGATACGCGACATAAACAGACAGAGATTTCCCATAATATTAAGCTCGTACCCAGGCTTTTTATCCAGATATTCATTCACAATGCCGTCAATAAGGGATGAGACATAGCTCTGCCCTGAAATGTCCGGCTTATTGTAAAAAAGTGTGGTTTCATAATCGAACAGGGATTTACCCGAAAAGTCAGGTATAAGCTCCTTGTCAAAGTGCAAAACTGTTTCGCACAGCTCACCGTCTACAATAACCCTGTGCCGTTCGACATTATTTATTATTATGATGTCTCCCTTGCGGACAAATATCTCCTTTTCCTCGATGAAATATCTGCCCTTACCCCCGACAATATAGGAAATCTCGACATATTCGTGCCAGTGAAACGCGGGCATTGTTCTTACAGATGCCGCTATATGCGCCACCTCAAAGGGGAACGCAAGCCCCTTTATACTGCTTTTTCTTCTTATAACCTCTCCGAAATCTACTAAACCGCTCATTATTACGCTCCAAATAAGTGCAGACTACTACTGCTTACAGCTGCTCCTCATAGATGGGCAGCCTGTCCTTTAGCGGCGGGAATTCAGGGAAAGCCATGTGAGGCTCGGTCTGATACCAGTACGCCGTGGTGGACCAGTCATCGCTGCGGTGATTGTTGTGTCCGTGCTCTATTGTCACCCTTATGGATTCATTGAACATCACGGGATCTTGTATATGGTATCTGTAGTAGGTAATCTTGCCTTTCCAATTGTCGTCACCCGGAAGAATAATGCCGTGATATGGGGCAGAATACTCCTGTGCCGGACACCAAGCCATATTCACATAGTCCTCGGTACCAGTGCCGTGAAGAGACGGAGGCCACTCCTCACCGTCTATGAAGATCATGTCGTCCCCCTCTCCCGGCCAATCCCATTTGGACGTATCGCGCAGATTGTGGATGTTCATGTTACAGCCCACATAATGTCCCCTACCCTTTGCCTCGAGAATCACATAGTTGCCGTCCCCTGTGGTGTTCTCGCCACCAAACAGCCAATCCTTATTCTCCATCCCCTCATCCGAGATACCATCGGTGGGGTTATCGCGCTTAAACTGGGCATGGAAGCGAAGCATTCCATCGGGCAGACGGTCGTATTCCTCATAATCAAAGTAGTAGTAGACCGTCATGTTCTCCACACATTCGTTCTCAATCTCTATTTTGGCACGTTCAAACGGCATGGGAAACCAACAGTTAAAGCCCTTACCATCCTCAGGGCTCATCTGAAGCGGTACAGAAACAAAATTTCTTGTCATGGCATGACCCATACCAAAGAAATCACCCACAGGCGCTTCTACACTGGGGGTTTCCTCTCCGTCCCAGTACATTCTAAGCACCATCTTGCGAAGATAATCCTGTTCGCGCTGTCTAGAATCGGTGGCTATCGTAAACCAAATGTGAGTCATAAGACCCGGCTTATCAATATCGCACAACACCTCTTTAGTGCCCGACTTTACGTGTACGCGGTCGTCATTGCCGCCTTTTCTGTCATATGAGGATATTCTTCTGCGCTTACCCTCTCTGGCATAACAAATCGTTGAAATGGATGCGGGATACAAAAAGTCTTTCATAATCCTACTCCTGCATGTATTTTTTAGCAAGTGTTGCCGTTCTTTTTGCAAGCTCTGAAATCTTCACGAGACCCAATCCATCCACACCGGAGCGAATGGTGTCGTTCATCGGTTTCAGCCATTTTTCGGGCAAAGCCTTTGCCCCTTGCATAACGCCCAGAACCGATCCGGCGGTGGCGGCGTTACAGTCTGTATCAAAGCCTGCAGTGATGGCGGCGGTCATGGTCTTGTCAAAATCCTTCTCTCCGTAAAGAAGTGCAATAGCCACTATGAGGGCATTGCTTATGGTATGACACCAGTCGTGTGAATCCTTTTCGTCATAGGTCTCGTGCAGCTCTTCTATGGCTCTTTCCATCGAGAGACCGCTCTTATAACGGCGTACAGTCTCACGCACCGCACACGCCAGTCTGGAGTTTGCTGGTATCTCCTCTATCGCTCCCTCAATCACGCTCACCATATCGTCCCGAACAAACGCAAGTGCCAGCATCGCACCGACCCACATCTCACCGTATATGCCGTTCTTGGTGTGAGATACAGCTGCGTCATTGTAGCAGAGCTTCGCCGCCGCACGGGGGTTTCCGGGAAATGCGTAACCGAATGCATCGGCGCGTATCTGTGCGCCTATCCACTCGCGATAGGGATTTCGATATATTCCGGACAGCGGAGGGTATATATTGTTCAAGAGGTTCTTATACGCCACACGTTCAGCGGTGCATAGATGAAACGCCGGCAGAGCCTCCAGCCACAGCTCCGCAAGCTCGTCCGGTGTGAAGTCACGTCCGTACTTCTCCATAACCAAAAGACCGATTATTGTGTAGTTTGTATCGTCATCCTCCGGCGCATGTACGATGTTATTAATCCAGGTCTTTTTCGGGTTACCGTAGCTTCCCTTGCCGTCCTCAATCTTGTATTTCTCCCGCAGCTCCTCACCGATATCCGACGAGATATACCCTTTTACCGGAAGATTGCCTGTATCTCTCAAAAGACCCACTATGCGTTCTCTGTAGAACCCCTCAATAGGCT
>CAYSTR010000044.1:0-1586 GCA_964433745.1 uncultured Oscillospiraceae bacterium
TTTATAGTCTTGCCGCGTGGCAGGGTCGTTGGGTGATGTGCCACAGGCTCGATTGCGACTGGGAATACATTTGTCGCCCCTGTGACAATCTGCACCGTCTCACTGCCCACATCCACCGCGCACACCACCAGCTTGTCGGCATTTTCATGGGGTGTTACCGAGATAATCCTACCGACTACAACATTCGTAATCTCCGCTCCCTCGACCTCGTACCCCTCCACCTTTGAGCCGGACATGGTCATCTCGTGGCAGAACTTTTTTATGTCAGCGTCTATATTAACATAGTCTCTAAGCCATTTCATTGACAGATTCATATTGTACCCTCCCTTAGTTAAACTGGGTCAAGAACCGCTTATCGTTCTCGAACAGAAGCCGCATATCGTCTATACCGTAGCTGCGCATGGTGATTCGCTCCACACCGATACCAAACGCAAAGCCGGAGTACTCCTCCGGGTCAATCCCGCAGATGCGAAGCACATTGGGGTGAACCATACCCGCGCCTAGAATCTCGATATATCCCTCTCCCTTACAGAGACGGCAGCCCTCACCGTGACAGGCAAAGCACATAATGTCCACCTCGGCGGACGGCTCGGTAAACGGGAAGTGGTGCGGACGAAACCGCAGCTTCACATCCTCATTATAGAGCTTCTTCGCAAACGTGAGGAGCGTTCCCTTTAAATCAGCCATGGACACGCCCTTGTCCACAACCAAACCCTCCAGCTGATGGAAGAGGGGGGAGTGTGTCGCGTCCACCGCGTCCGAGCGGTACACCCGCCCCGGTGCAATAATGCGGATGGGCGGCTTGTTCTTCTCCATGTGGCGAATCTGCATGGTTGAGGTCTGGGTGCGCAAAAGGATATTGTCCGTGATATAAAACGTGTCCTGCGTGTCTCTGGCGGGGTGACCGGCAGGGATGTTTAAGGCTTCAAAGTTATAGTAGTCGTACTCCACCTCGGGACCCGATACCACCGAAAAGCCCATGCCGGTGAATATATCCAGCGAGCGGTCAAGTGTCTTGTAGAGCGGGTGGCGGCGGCCTTTAGGCAGTGCTCTTGCGGGCATGGTGATGTCAATCTCCTCTGCTTTAAGAGCGGCTGACATTTCCCGCTCCTTGACGACGGCGGCGCACCCCTCTAAAACATTCTCAATGTCGGCGCGCACCTCATTGGCCAGCGCCCCTATGACCGGACGCTCCTCTGCGGACAGCCCGCCCATCTGCTTTAGAATGTTTGTGACCTCGCCTTTTTTACCGAGATAGCGCACACGCAGCGCTTCTTGCTCCTTGTTGGACGAAGCGGCTTTTATAGCCGACAGGGCTTCGTCCTTGAGCTTCATTAATTCTGACTGTAAACTCATATAATCCCATCCTTTCACTGTGAAAAATCTCACATAAACGCACAAAACCGCTCTCGTCCTAAGATTAGGACGAAAGCGGAAAGCTAACGCGGTACCACCTAATTTCCCGAAAACGGGCGCTCGTTCCCTGCGCCGATTAAGGCATAGGGCGGGGCTGTAACGTGCCCGCACGTCAGCGCCTACTAATAAAGTTCAGCGCGGCTGCTCATGGGTGACCTTCACAGGATAAT
>CAYSTR010000044.1:1596-11585 GCA_964433745.1 uncultured Oscillospiraceae bacterium
GCACTTTCAGCGCATGTGCCCTCTCTGTAACGGACAGAACCTGCTACTCTCCCAATCTTAGCATTTATGCTATTAATTATATTATATGCGTATTTTCTTATTTGTCAAGGGGGTTTTTATGTTTATCGTAAAATACCCTTAAATCCTGCTTGTCCAAGAGAGGCAGAGAGTGCCAGCGTACCCCCTTAATAGCCCCCTCCAACGCGCATAGGAGGTTGTAACATGCCGAAGGGTCGGTCTCGCGGATTCTCGTCCATGCAAGCTTAGCACCTATATCACACAGCTGTTCATATGTTGTTATTCCAATATTATTAAGCCTGTTTTCAAGCTCTGTCCCGATGTTCGGCAGAGTAGAAAGCTTTTCCATATCATATACTCCTAACAAAACAATTCCTTATCCGTATGCGGCAGAAACAGCGCAGCTGTATATCTGTCCATATAACCCGGCTCGCCGCTGAGGTCAAGATAGGTGATGTTCTGCGCGGCAGCTCGTACCTTACTCCTATGCTCTCCCGAAACGAGGGACATATACGCTCCTGTAGCCGACGTATTTCCGATAAATTTGAGCTTTTCGGGCGGCAGCTTGGGGATAAGTCCGATTGTTCTTGCATCCTCCACATTGAGGTATCGTCCGAACCCGCCAGCGATGAACAGTGTAGATATGTCGTCAAACGACATGTCCACCTGTCCTAGCATGACCTGACACGCTGAGAATATCGCCGCCTTTGCCCTTATGAAGTTGTCGATATCTCCCTCTGTGATGTATATGGCATTCTGTCCGCAGTTCGAGGGAGCTAGTATAAACCGGGCGTTTCTCGTGGATGTGTCGATATAGGGAGAGGAGACGGTGCGGTCGAGCTTACCGGCGGCATCTATTAGTCCCGCACGAAAAAGCTCTGCGATTAAAGAGATAATGCCCGATCCGCATATGCCCTTGGGAGCACCCCCGCCGATGGTATAGTACTCACAGCTAATGGGGTCTCTCTTGATAACCACCCGCTCGATAGCTCCCGCCGACGCTCTCATTCCGCTCTCTATGCCGCCGCCCTCAAATGCAGGTCCTGCCGAACAGGCACACCCCATGAGAAAGTCCGCGCCGCCTATGACAAGCTCGCCGTTCGTCCCCAAATCCATAAACAGCGACACGCCCTCGGCTGTGTCCATACCGGTACAGAGAAGCCCCGCCGTTATATCGCCGCCCAGATAGCTGCCTACCCCCGGCGCGATAAACACAGGAGCACAGGGATTAGCTTCAAGCGACAAAGATTGCGCAGCATACATAGGGGGAGCGTACACCGCCGGAATATAAGGGTCAAGCCGCAGATATTCAGGGTTTATGCCGAACAGCAGTGTAATCATAGTGGTGTTACCCGCTATGGACAGGGCGGTTATCTCGTCTTTCGTAATACCCGCCTGTCTCGCAAGCCCGCCGGACAGTGCGTTTATTGTGGCTGTGATGCGCCTTTTCAGCTCGTCTTGACCGCCTGCACGCTTGGTGTAGTTAATGCGGGAGATAATGTCCAGCCCGCAGCCTATCTGACCGTTATAGTCTGTATCCGCCGCCGCAATCTCACCGTTTTCAAGATTAACAAGCTCGACAGCCACTGTCGTTGTGCCTATATCGACAGCCAGACCGTAGTTTCGTCCCTCATGCCCCGCTTTTACATCCACTATGCCGCCATCATGGGCGTACACCGTCACATTGCCGTCTTTCGCTCTTAGTGTGTCCGGAAGCCTTTGCAAAACAGTCAGCGGCAGCTCCGCTTTATTCCCTGTCACCCGCGTATATTCTCGCAAAATTCGGTCATAATCCGACAGACCGTCACCGAACACACCCGCCGGAACAGTGAGCTTCACCATCTTGGTGAGCGGGTCGGGTGCGCCCTTTGGCAGAAGCTTTTGGTCTATGAGCTTTATATCGTCTAAGAGTGCGGTAAACTTACCGTCCTCTCTCTTTCTCTCGTTTAGCCGGACGGTGATATCCTGCTCCGGTAGACGGTAGCGGCAGGCTAAAACAAGGTCGTACGTCTCGCCGTCCCTCTCCAGCGCGACAAGACATCGTCCGCACACGCCCTTACCCCCGCACGGAGCCTCCGCCGGACGTCCCGCTTTAATAAGCACGTCCAATAGTAGCGTGCCGGGAGCGGCTTCAATTATAGTATTTTGTGGTTCGATGGTTACAGTTGGCATGGGTTTTATTTCCTTTTTGATTTTATACTGGTTTTGGAAAAGCCACTCGAGTTGTTCGTCCCGAGTGGCTTTTGGGGGTGTTTCGCTCGTTGCGACGAGCGACAAGCGGACGCCCGCTTGACCGGCGGTAGGCAAAGCCTGCACCCACCAGGTTTACTTAACTATTACAGACTTTACAAAGCCCTCAATATCTGCTGCTTCCTGGGGTGCTATGATGACCTGCCAGCCCGGCAGAGCCTCTTCCAGCTCACCGCTTATCTGTGCCACATAGCCCGGTATCACAATACGGCGGTCATCTGTAATATCCTCTACGCCGTATTCTTTCACGGCTTTCGCTATAACCGCACCCGAGAACTTACCCGCTGCCCATGCCGTGAGCACACTCATGCCCTCACAATCCGGAATGACAAGCCATGCATTTAAGCCGGTATTCTCGATCTCACCAGATACAAGGAAGTATGTCAGAGAGAAGTTTGTCGTCACGAAAACAGGCGAATTTTTCCCCGGCTCGTTTATGGGATAGAGCTTAGGTTCAACCTGAATCGGCTTCTGCGGGTCGGTATAGATGTTAAGACGCAGTGTCATGAGTGTCACAAGCTGTGACGGATCAAACGAGGGCAGAACGCATATCCCGCCGTACTTATTAATCTCATTTACCGCTTCGACTGTATCGCTCATCTGGTTTCCGGTATTTATAAACTTAATCGTAGCATACCCCAGCGGCTTATAGTTCGACTTTATCGCACTCTTTCTCGCAATGGAGTTTAACTGGAAGCTCTCTGCCAGAGTCAGCGCGGGAAGCTCAATAATTAGGTTATTAAACCCGCCGGACTTTAGGCTGTCCGTAAGCCTTGCCACGCCGTCAATGTCAGCGGAGGTTACCGCGAGGACATGACCGTGCTCCTCTGCCGCTTTTTTAGCTTCGTCCGCATTGGCTTCGGTCACACCGCACAGTACGCTGGGATTGCCCTTTAAGGCTTCTGCCGCCGCGTTCATGGACGAGGAGCTGGCCGCACGCAAAAGAAGCGGGAGCCTTGTGGTATCGCAGGCTTTCTTCACAAGCGCCAGAAAGTCCGCGTCACTGCCCTTTTGTGTGACCGCAACAGCGCCTATGGTGAGCACCTCACCCACGCGCTCTAGTTTATAGTCGCGGATTTTCTCAAGGGTTTCATCTATATTGTTATCGGTATCGTTAATATTAATCGCTAAAACCGTCTGGTTGACAAAAGTTTTTTCATGACGGTAGAGAACCGTCTCCTCGCCCAGCTTGACAGGCTTCTCCCCGCCTATAGTAATGGATTTAACAGGGGGCTCGCTGTCCGCGCCCAGCACCTTTACTGCCTCCTCCGACGCATACGGACACTCGGACAGCAGGGCTTTCTTAGCCGCCAGCTTCATAGCAAACGCAAGGCAGGTATTCGATCCGCACTCCTTGCAGTTGGTCTTAGGCAGCAGCTTCTGTATCTGTAAACCGCTTAAAGCCATAGTTATCACCTTTCTTTACAGTTAACAGTGAATAGTGTCACGGACACTATTCACTGTCCGTTATTACACTAGTTCAAAAGCCCCTCTATCGTACGCTTTATCTCAACCGCCGCGTCGGGGTTATACATGATGAGCACATCAGCACCCGCATACAGCATACTGGTGGCTGTGGCAAGCTCCCAGCTGGCGGCACGTTTAGTGAGGTCGCCCCAATCGGGGAATGCCTCCTCCTCTGCCTTTGCCTCCTTGGGTTTCGCGCACTCATATCCCGGTGACAGAATCATAGGCGCACACAGCATGGGGTCACCGCCTAGTCCTGTAAAGCGGATACGCTCCATGACCGAGTAGGTATACTCGATACCGTAGCCTATAGCTCCCGACATGGGATCCATGATGATGTTCTCTTTCTTGAAGTCCATATTGGTAAGCAGAATATTGAGCTGCTTGCCTATATTTACATCGATGGGTGACTGTGCCACTACCGAGTGACCATAAGCCATGGCAGCACCTGCAATGGTGCGGTAATTATCCTGCTCTACCCAGTTTAAGAGGAGGTTCTCACCCGCAAACTCCTGTGCAATCGCTTTCATGACCTCGTTATTCTTCTCAAATGAGTTGTGTCCTGTTATAATGAGCGGTACATCCACCGCCTTTAGTATGGAACGGACGGTCTCGACTGCTTCCGCCGCGCTTCTGTTACCGCGCTCCGGATGTGTACCGTCTAAACGCACACTGATAAGGTCAGCGCCGTACTTCTCCACACAAACCTTTGCCATCTCGGCGGGATTATCTAAAAGTGTACCGTATACCTTTTTCAGTACCTCCGGGTACTTCTCGGACACGCGGTCAAACACCTCCAGAGCCACCAGAGGCTTATTGGGCATCTCGCCCTCCCACAGGTGGAACGGCATACAGGATGCGCCGCCTATGGTATAGGTTCTTCCTCTTGTACCGCCCTCGGACGCAAGGTTACCGAGCTTTACCTGCCACACTGCATTCTCTGCTTTTTCCCGGGGAATATCAAACGACTTTATCGCCGCTATTGTATCCTTGGCAAGACGAGCGGGTGCGGCTGTTGCCTTAGTCTCCGAAGGAGGTGCGGCGGGGGAGGATGCGGCAGTCACGGATTTACCCAGAAACTTCTGAGCCAGTACATCTATAATGCTCTCGACAACCTCTTTCGTCACGTTGGTACGAATCTCGGTCTCCAGCTCTGCTTTTAGCTTCTCTATATCAGCGACAGCCACAGTAGCCGGGGAAGCCTCTTCAACAACGGGAGCTATAGTAGCCGCGGGTGGTGTGCTTGCCGCAAGTGTGCTTGCCGCAGGTGTGCTCACCGCAGGTGTGCTCACCGCAGGTGCAGAGGGTTCAGCGTAGACTGTCATGTCCTCCATTGTGAGGGCGGGATGGCTTTGCTTCTCCATATGAGCGCGTACATCGTCGGCGCTTGTGGCTATGGTCTCGTCTGCAACCAGATCATACCAGTTGGGCATATCGTTTTCATTAAAACGCTTGTCAAGGTCGGATTTCAGTTGATCTTTAAGCTCCTTCGGCATCCAGACAATGCGCTTGAAGCCGCCCTCTGCCGCCAGGAACTTTCTCGATGACAGGAACACCTTACCGCAGCCGATAAAGCCGGGGGTCTGCTGACCGCCGCCCACGTTACCCGCCAGTGTAGAGAAGCCCATGCCTACAGGGGTATCGCCGATAAACTCGCGGTTTACAATCATTACACCGTTACATTCGGGTACATATGCGACAATCGCCTCAAAGCAGCCGCAGCTGGTCATGGGTCTGTCCATGATGGAGTATGCGGTAAACGCCTCTATGGTCTTGTGGCTGTTTGTATATACAAAGTCATTAATACCCTTCCATATACCCTTAACAGGGTCAATGACCTCGCCCTTCTTGACCGGCTGATTGGGCCCTGTTTCGTCAATCTCATACGCCGCCTTACCGTCCAACCAGTTGTACGCGCCGCACAGTCCCAGACGCTCCGGCGTGATGACGCACACGTGGTTCGGTGCAAAGGACTGGCACAAGAGACAGGAGTAGAACGTATCCACGCTCTCGTCCGTCATGGCCTCCAGACGGCGGTTTCTCTCGTCATACACGCGTCTTGCCACCTCTAAGCGGCGCTCTACCTCGTCCGGATCGGTGACTAGTGTAACCTTGACCTTATCCACAATAGCGGGATAGTCCGCAAGGAATCTAGCATGTAGAATCTCGCCGTAGTGCTTTAGACGAAGCCCCTTAGCAAAACCGTCCTTGGATACACGTGTCCACACGATGTCGCGCTGACCCATGTGCCAGATACCCTCCGCGCCGTTGACCAGGTGGTGAATCTGACGCTCCAAAATCGGCTCAAAGTCTGGCTGCATCTTGCGTCCGGCGACCTCTACCCAGATAGCTAACGGAAGAATTGTTCCGGCGGGGACTTCATCAATCTCCTTGCCGATAACCTCTATCTCACCGTCATTTATGCTGTCGGGGTCAACGCTCGTGACAAACTCGAAGCAGGAGGACTTGTTGCCGCCGAACTCCGCATGAACGTTCTCCTTACGGATACGCTCGCCCTCAAACGCCGCACCGTATGGCACAGGCACAGGCACTTTAGTGACCTTAACCTTACATCCGCGCACCTCTAGTGCCCGCTCGACCATCTTGTCGTAGGGGACAGAGGACACGACATGCTCGTATGTACAGATGCCCGTGGGCAGAATCTGCGGGATATCAGTGTCTGCGATAACAGGGAAGCCGTAGTTTATAGCACCGGCGGCAACGGCATACTTATCGGGTGTGACCTCGCCGAACGCCAGTACAAACGCAAATATGCGGTTTTTGTTGTACTTTAGGTTGCCCTCGAAATCGCCGGGGGCAATACCGCCGAACGAAAGCGCCGCACGGTTGGCAAACCCAAGCGCATATATGAGTGCCGACACATCCGAGCCAAAGGGTACAAGTCTTGTTTCCCAGCCTAGCTGAATACCCTCCTCTGCCAGCTGCTCTGCAAACTGCTTGCCGCCTGAACATCCGCCCATGAATACATAGAGGTTCTTCTCTTGAAGCTCCTTTGCAATCTTAACGGCTGTAGCATTGTCGGGGGCTGCACCTGTAATAGCGGCAAAGCCGGGGGCAGTGCCGTCTACGAACTCGATGCCGCGCTCACGCATGATAACGTCTGTGGCAGCACCCAGCCAGATGCCGTCCACAGGGTTAGGTCCTATGACATACTTGCACGCCTCGATAATCTCACAGGCAAACAGTGTCGCAACACCCGCATCCAGAGTATCTCCAAGGTAGGGAAGCCACAGCTCATCCGCTACGTGCGGGGGCAGGAGCTCCTCTGCCTGCTTTAGTATGTCCTGCATTCCGCCCAGTGTGGTGACCTTAATACCGGTAAAGCTGTATATGACGGGCAGATAGTAGTTGGTTGTGGGGAATGCTACCTCCTTGTCCGCGCCGTGCTGTGTAATTGCTTCATTTAGTTTAGCGCGGGCTTTGGACACCCACTCATAAGCGCCCTCAATGGCGCTTTTTGCTATCAACTTAGCCATGTGCCTGCCTCCTATCCTTCATATCCAGAAGCTTCCTCTGCGCCTTTTTATTAATTCCCAGCTTCTCACGTGCTTCGTTCAGAAGCGACATGATGCGCTCGACAGCCTCCATGGGATCCTCGCAGAGGTGGAAAGACGCGCCGAATATGTCCTTTGTATCTTCATGCAAGAATTTATTGGTATTAGCGCCGCCCTCTGTGTAGAACGGATTACCCAATATTACATCGATACCCGAAGCCACAAGGTAACAGCCGATGGCAATAGCCTTTTCGCTCATCCACTCGGGGGCAACACCCACAGCGGGAACCTGCGATATATCGTCGCCCAGACCGCCCTCTTTGACAATCTCAGTAGCTGCTTCGAGTATACGAGAGTTATCTACGCAAGAGCCCATGTGCAGAATGGGGGGAATACCCACCGCCTCACATATCTCGCGCAGACCGTCCCCTGCCTCCGAAAGCCCAATCTCCGGACGCAGAAGCCCCGCCTTACCCGATGCTATAGCGGTACATCCTGTCTTGATGACCAAGACATTGCGCTTTATCAGCTCGCGGGTGAGTGTGAGGGTGTATTCATCCGTCTTTTGCTTTGTGTTGTTACATCCGGCAATACCCACGATGCCAAATATACGGTTTTGTATAATCGCATCATTCAGCGGACGGAAGGTGTAGCGGAACTTGCCGCCTAACATGTGCTTTATGGCATCCACCGAGAAGCCTGCGATAAGGTTGTTTTTATCGGCGGGAATCTTGACCTTAGATTTTTCGCGGTTTTTAAAGTTATCGGCGGCGCGCTTTATTATCGCCTTAGCTGTGCCCATGGGGTCGGCTTCAAAGCTGTAGTGCTCTGCGCCTATGGTCTTAGCTATGTCTGTAGTGGAGGCTACTATGGTGTGATAGCTCTCTGCCACCTTGGGAAGTGAGGGCATAACACACTGAACGTCCACCACCATCATCTCCACAGCACCTGTGATGATTGCAAGCTCCTGCTGCAGGAAGTTTCCGGCTACAGGCACACCGTGACGCATGAGTATCTCGTTGGCGGTACAGCATAGTCCGGCAAGGGTAATCCCCTCCGCGCCGCACTCCTTGGCATAGGCGATAAGCTCCGGGTCGGCGACAGCAACCGTCAGCATCTCACTAAGCTCCGGCTCGTGACCGTGTATGACAATGTTTACGGTTTCCTCCCTTAAAACGCCCAGATTCGCGCATGAACGCAGAGGCTTAGGCGTACCGAACAAAATATCCGATACGATAGTAGCGGCTCTCGCTCCGCCCCAGCCGTCTGCAAGGGATGTGCGGAATGCGTGCATGAGAAGATTCTTATAATCGTGATCCACACCCATGTGTGTTCTATGTAACGCCTCGACGACTACGCGGTCGATACCATGAGGCTCAAGCTCTAGATCCTCCCAGATCTTCTGGCGCTTTTTGGGAGCTAGTGTCAATGTTTTGAGATAGTCCTCCTGAAGCGTAAACTCGGCTAGGAAGAGGTTTGCAAGGTCTAGCGCTATCTCGTTTACCGTACGGTTCTCGGTCTCTATCTTATAGAGCTTTGCGGCGTTAAATAGTGCTCTTTCGTCCGTAATCTTGTAGCCGTCTCCGTGTCCCTCTGCCACATGCTTTAGTCTTAGCACCAGATGCCGTCCGTGGTCGGAGTGTGCGGCAGTACCCGCTGCCACCTCACGCAGAAAGTTTCTGGCTGAAATGGTGTCCGCGTCCGCTCCGCATATGCCGCGGGGGGATTTTGCTGTAATGCGGCACGGACCCATGTGGCATATCTTGCAGCACACGCCTGTCGTGCCGAACTTACATTGGTTTTTTTGTGTCTCGTAACGGTCAAAGCAGGTCTCTACGCAGTCCTCACATGCCTTAGAAAGCATACCGGCCGACGCATCGTCTGCGACCTTTGCCATGATATCAAGGTTATCCAATCGTTTGCACCCCTTTTATTACAGTTAACAGTTAATAGTGAACAGTGAACAGTTTAGGTGTCGGCTTCACCGACTTATTTGCAGTAGTTTTGTGGTTGTTCTTTTTTAGATTATGGCGTTTAGTTTTTTGTATACATTGTTGTCTTTGCTTACGTTTAATAGGGCTTCGCCCTTTTCGGCCAGTTCGGCTATCTCCCCGTCGTCCGGGAGGACTATTAGGGCGTGTGCGCCGGTTGCCCCTTTTATTCGCTCCATTTCGGGTGTGGGTTCGCCGCCGCGTACGCGGTTTACGATGAGGATTAGTTTGTCATAGCCTATCTCCATCTCGCCTAACATGCCATAGAGACGCTCCAGTGTCCTAAGTCCGTTTACCGAGCCGTCCGACACCAATAGCATGATGTTCACCTTTTGTACGATACGGCGGGAGAGATTCTCAAGACCCGCTTCATTGTCCAGCACCACATACGGGTACGCGTCACTGAGCCTTGCTATGACCTGCTTTAGGACATTGTTGGCGTAACAGTAACAGCCCGCGCCCTCGGGTCTGCCCATGGATATGAGGTCAAACCCCTCTGCCTCCACTAAGCTCTCAGCGACCTTGATTTCGAGCATCTCCTGTTTGGATACACCCGCACCCAGTCCCTTTGATGCCTCGTCCCTGACCTCCTCGCGCACCGAACCGACGGTGGAGGTGACGGTCACGCCCAGAGCATTGTCAAGACAGCTGTTAGGGTCGGCATCCACCGCTAAAACCGGCTTTTTTCCCGATTCCAGAAGCCCCTTTATAATAAGAGCAGATATAGTGGTCTTTCCCACCCCGCCCT
>CAYSTR010000045.1:0-11542 GCA_964433745.1 uncultured Oscillospiraceae bacterium
TCGCCTGCTGTATGGGGGTCTAGCATGGCTGCTTGATAGATATGCTCACGTTTTTTTGTCACAGCAGCTTCAATAGTCAAGAGCTGGACATTTATATTTGTCATGTTCATTGCTGCAAGCTGTACCGGCAGTCTCCCGACAAGACTAGGATGTACACCATAGCCATCCACTAGGCACGGAACCTCTACACATGCATCAGACGGAAGATTATCAATAAGTCCTGTGTTAATTACGTTGCCGCCTATACGGTAAGGACTGTCTGTTACAACCGACTCCAATATATAAGAGGCATACTCGTGCGAGCGTGAATGTGTAATCGCACCGCCCGACAGTATATCATCTCTTTCCTTATTCCATCCGGCTATTTGATTTACGCAGCGTCTGGGATACTCGTCAAGCGGGATGTTAAACCGCTCTATCAAATCAGGGTATTTACTCTTTATGTAAAATACGTTGTACTCTGCATTGTGTTCACTGCTCTCGGTGCAGTAGTACCCCAGCTTGTCTATATAATCAAAACGAACCATATCCTCATGCTTTTTCTCAGTATTCATAGCCTTGGCGCGCCTTCTTATTTCAGGGTACAGGTTGTTTCCATCCTTATCCATGATTTCTAAAAGCCAACCCATGTGATTTATTCCGGCAATCAGCTCTTTACGCCCCTCCAGCTTATCCGACATGTCAAGTCTTTTTAAGAGCCCTTCGGAGCAGCACTGCACACTGTGGCACAGTCCGACAGTCTTTACGCCGGTATAACGCAGCATAAAACCGGTAAGCATTGCCATGGGATTTGTATAGTTAAGAAACAGGGCATTAGGGCAGACCTCCTCCATATCGCGGGCAATCCCCTCCATAACAGGAATTGTGCGAAGGGTACGCATTATTCCGCCTATACCCAGCGTGTCAGCTATGGTTTGACGCAGACCGTATTTCTTGGGAACTTCAAAATCGGTTATCGTACAGGGATCGTATCCGCCTACTTGGATGGCATTTATTACAAAGTCTGCATTTCTAAGTGCGTCTTTACGGTTTTCTACGCCGCAGTATGTTTTTATTACCGCCTTTGACTCGTTTATGTTCTTGTTTATTGCAGTTAAAATAACCTCGCTGTCACGTAAACGTTCGGCATCAATATCGTATAAAGCAAGCTCCGCACATTTAAGAGCGGGCGTACACATACAATCGCCTAATACATTACGTGCAAAAACAGTACTACCGGCACCGATAAAAGTAATCTTTACCATTTTAAAACCTCCGTACAAAATTTGGCTTTTCTACAATTATAGCATTAATAGTATTATTTTACAAGTAACAAAACAGTATTTTTTAGTTGTTTCTGTGTTTCATTATGTTTCTTTATTAATTTTAATAACGTCACTTTGTTAGGCTTTTATATTGACAAAAATTACCTATAGGTGTAATATACTAATATAAACACAGCAGAAACGATAAGCTGTTTAATTGTTTTTATTAATTATAGGAAAAGGTGAATGTATGAGTAAGGTTATTGTCATTACAGGCGCAGGAGGTGTTCTTTGTTCTGCTTTCGCAAAAGCATTGGCAGAAAAAGGGCATAAGATAGCACTTCTCGATCTCAATGAAGAGAATGCTTTGCGAATTAGTGATGAAATAAACAAAAACGGTGGTATTTCCAAGGCTTATAAAACCAATGTTCTGGAAGTTGAATCATTAAAGGATACAAAAAGAAGAGTAAATGAGGAGCTGGGTGCTTGTGATATTCTCATTAACGGTGCGGGCGGCAACAGTCCCAAATGTACCACTGATAAAGAATATTACGAGCCGGGAGACGAGCTTTCATCAGATATAAAAACATTCTTTAATCTGCCAAAAGAGGGCTTTGACTTTGTTTTTGGACTCAACATTACCGGTACACTTCTTCCCACACAGGTATTCACTCCCGATATGTTGGGGAGAAGCGGCTGTTCTATATTGAATATCTCATCCATGAACTCGTTTACTCCACTTACAAAAATTCCGGCATATTCATCTGCTAAGGCGGCGGTTTCAAACCTTACACAGTGGCTTTCTGTACATTTTGCCAACCAAAACATACGCGTCAATGCCATTGCTCCGGGCTTTTTTGTCACACAGCAAAACCGCGCCCTGCTATTTGATAATGAAGGTAACCCGACAGCACGCACCAAAAAGATACTGGCGGCTACACCTATGGGGCGGTTCGGCGAGCCGGAAGAGCTTTTAGGAACACTTTTATGGCTGTGCGACGAGAAATCCTCCGGTTTTGTGACAGGTACGATAATCCCGGTTGACGGCGGATTCTCGGCATATAGTGGGGTATAGCATATGGAAATCGTAAAAATCGGTATTGCCGGAATAGGAAATATGGGGAGCTGTCATGCTCTTAATATTAATACAGGAAAGATAGATAAGCTTATTCTTAGCGCAGTTTGCGATATAGATGAACAAAAGTTGTCCTGGGCAGAGCAGTCTCTTCCCGGTGTCAAACGGTTTACCGATTATAAAGAGATGATTGACAGTGGTACTATTGACAGTATTTTAATATCAACTCCCCATTATATCCATCCTGATATTGCGATATACGCTTTTTCTAAAGGACTTCATGTGCTGATTGAAAAACCGGCGGGGGTGTACACCTCACAGGTCGAGCACATGAACGAAACGGCTAAAAAGGCTGGTACTGTATTCTCGATAATGTTTAATCAACGTACCAATCCTTTATTTGCAAAAGCACGTGAGATAGTCCAAAGCGGCAGATTAGGCGAGCTAAAACGCTTTGTTTGGATTGTTACCAACTGGTACAGGACACAGAGCTATTACGATTCCGGTTCATGGAGAGCGACATGGGCAGGGGAGGGCGGCGGAGTACTCATTAACCAGTGTCCGCACAATCTGGATATTTGGCAATGGATATTCGGAATGCCGGATAAAATCTTTGCCGAATGTCATGTGGGAAAATACCACAATATTGAAGTTGAGGACGATGTAACAATCTTTGCCAATTATAAAAGCGGTGCTACAGCTGTGTTTATAACCACAACAGGTGAGACCCCCGGAACTAATAGGCTTGAGATATCCGGAGATTTGGGTAAACTCGTTATTGAAGATAGTACCATCAAGCTTTGGAAGCTGGGTGTAAAGGAGAGGGAATTCTGTTTTACCGAGAAACAGGGGTTTTCTACTCCCCCGACAGAATATGAGGAGATACACATTCCCGACAGTGGTTCAGGTCATATTGGGATACTAGATAATTTTACAAAAGCTATTATCAATAATGAACCGCTTCTGTCACCGGGAACTGAAGGTATTTACGGACTCACAATCTCCAACGCTGCATACCTCTCTTCATGGACAGGGAAACCGGTAACCCTGCCGCTGGATAAAGAGCTGTATCATGATATGTTAAAAAAACATATTGCCGAATCTAAACAAAAAAATCATGCTATTCCAGAAAAAAACAATATCTCCGGCAGTTATAACAAGCGTTGGGATGTTAATTGGTAGCTTATACTCTTAAAATGTTTTTATTACCTGTTGTAATCTTTAAAAAAGCATGATATAATTAAATTAGAAATAAACTTTACAAGGGGTGATTTTATCATGGTTTACATCTGGCTTTCATTATTTGTTGTTTTAGGAATAATTGAAGCCATAACCGTCAGCTTAACCAGTATATGGTTTTGCATTGGGGCACTTATCTGTATACCCTTTGCGGCTTTTAATGCACCGGTACCTGTACAGATTGTCGTATTCGTATTAAGCTCGGCAGTTTTATTGTGGCTGACCCGCCCGATTGTAAAAAAATATCTAATGGTAAAAACTCATCGGACAAACGCAGATATGGTTATCGGTACTCATGGACGCGTAACAGAGGAAATAAATAATAATACAGAAACAGGCAGGGTATATGTTTCGGGGTTAAGTTGGTTAGCCAGAAGCAGTGACAATGTAGTAATTCCGGTTGACAGCGATGTTATTATTGATGAAATAACAGGGGCAAAGCTCATGGTATCTCCTGTAAAAGCAGAAGTCAACAGTAGTGAAGCAGCTTTAGTTTAAATTAATATTTGAGGAGGCATCGTTATGGAAGGATTACTTATTGCTGGGCTGGTTATTTTAGTATTGTTCATTCTACTTATCATCCTAAATCTTAGAGTGGTCGCACAATCGAATGTTTATGTAATCGAGCGTCTGGGAGCATATTACAAAACATGGGGTACAGGGTTACATCTAAAGGTTCCTTTCATTGACCGTATTGCAGGAAAAGTTTCATTAAAGGAACGTGTTGTTGATTTTAAACCGCAGCCGGTTATTACTAAGGATAATGTTACAATGCAGATTGATAACGTTGTGTTCTATCAAGTAACCGATGCAAAGCTATACACATACGGTGTAGAACGTCCTTTATCTGCCATTGAAAATTTAACAGCTACAACTCTTCGTAACATCATAGGTGATTTAGAGCTTGACCATACCCTTACATCCCGTGATGTTATAAACAATAAAATAACAGCAATTCTGGATGTAGCCTCGGATAAATGGGGAATAAAGGTAAACAGGGTAGAGCTAAAAAATATTATACCGCCTCGTGAGATTCAAGACGCAATGGAAAAGCAGATGAAGGCCGAGCGTGAACGCCGGGAATCCATTCTACGTGCCGAGGGTGAAAAGCGCAGCCAGATTCTTGTAGCGGAGGGTGAAAAAGAATCTCAGATTCTACGTGCAGAAGCGGAGAAGCAAGCAGCCATTCTTAGGGCAGATGCCGTGCGTGAGCAAAAAATCCGTGAAGCGCAGGGTGAGAGCGAAGCTATTATGCTAGTCCAGAAAGCGATGGCAGATTCGTTGAAGCTGCTGACCGAAGCCGATCCCAGTGAAAAGGTACTCAAACTCAAGAGCTACGAAGCATTCATTAAGGCGGCTGACGGACAAGCAACTAAGCTTATTATTCCCAGCGAGATACAATCTCTAGGTGGATTAGTTTCTTCTATTAAAGAAATTTCTAAGGAATAAGAATAAAAGATAGAACGACCTGTCGGGAACTAGCTCGACAGGTCGTTTCCATATATGGTGGTAACTTCGCTAAATGATAATTTAAGGAAGTATAGGGGAGTAAATTCTAGAAATAAACTAATACCTGCACCTAACAGAATTTGTATCCGTAAAGTACAGGTATTATATTAAAAGGACTTATCCTTGGCTTGATTCTTCCAGTTTTATTATTAAGGAAGAACCCCAAATTACAAGCCGCAATGTAAATCTTGGCGGCTTGTTCAGCATATATAGATTTAATTAACCCCAGCCGCTTCACGAAGCTGAGCAGCAGTGGTCTCGGGACAGGTGGGATTGCAATGCGCCCATACACCGGTTTCACTGGAAGCATTGAACTTTACCTTATCGGCGGAACGCATAGGCGGGAAGAACTCAATATGAAAATGATAATGATTGGTATCACCGCTGTTTACTGGGGCATTGTGCATACACATCATATAGGGAAACCGCATATTAAAGAGATTATCCAGCATAGTTACGGTGCGTCTTATCGTAATACCAAGACTTAGCCGCTCGGCTTCATTCAATTCACAGATTGTTCCTTTGTGGGCATTGCTCATAATGTAAACACCATAAGGATATTCCGTAAAGAACGGAAGGAATACGGTAAAATGCTCGTCAGAGAAGATAATACGCCGTCCGTCAGCCTTTTCTTCCTTTAACATATCACAGAATAAGCAGCTATCCTTTTCATCTATGTACTCTCTGGCGATGGTGGATTCCAGTTCAATCTTCTTAGGAACTATAGAGTAACCGTATATCTGCCCATGCGGGTGCGGCATGGTTACACCTACAAGCTCACCCCTGTTCTCGAAGATGAACACATACTTCACCTTTTCGTCTGCTGATATTGCTTCAAAGCGCTCTGCCCACAGATTTACAAGCTTTAGAATATGTTGGTCACTCAACTCAGTCAGTGTGACGGTATGTCCGGACGAATACAGTATAACCTCACAGTAACCGTATGCCGGACGCACCTTAAAGAAATCGTTCGCCACATCGTCGGGCTCTGGCGGGTTTACCGACAAAGCCGGAAAATCGTTATCATATTTCAATACATCGTAGCTTTCGGGTACACGTCCCGAACCGGGACAAAAAGGACAGTAATCCTTTGGCATCTGCGGTCTATCTTGTCTGTGTGATGCAATCATAACCCAATCCTTTATTAAAGGATGATATCTTAGCTCTGCCAAGCTGCTCTCCCCTTTCTATATTATCTCTGTGCCGCCTATAGGACGTATAGACAGTACATGACAGCAGCCCTCGCCGAAAAGCCGCTCCATAGATTGCTTATAGGCAATAGTCATGCCCGCTGGAACAAATGCTTGAATTGTACCTGCGAAGCCGCCGCCGTGTACCCTGTAGCCGCCTCTTTCCCCTAAAAGCGCTTCGGATACAGACAACGCCACCGCTACCCCTTGGTCTAGCGACCCGGCAGGATAGATGTTTTGATTGTACATATATGACGACCGCCCAGACTGTGTTACAAGCTTTAGAAAATCCTCAAAACGATTCTCTTTTAGTGCCTGCGCTTGAATAGTAACACGGTCATTGTCTGCGTAAAAGTGCATAGCGCGCAGTATTGCACGATCATTTACCCTACCGCGCAGCTTGCCGATATTCTCAAAAAAGTACTCCTTTGGCACATCTCTTAACACCTCTCCGCCCAGAACCTGCGCAACTGCTCGCATTTCCTGAGGAATAGCGGCATATTCACCGGTCAAATCAGCATGACTTCCCTTGGTATCTACAATACACAGCGTGTATCCGCTGGAAGCAAAGTCTATATCGAGCTTCTCTATGACTGGGTTTTCCTTATCCTTAAAGTCAATAGTGACAAACCCTCCCACAGCCGATGCGGTTTGATCCATAAGACCGCAAGGCTTGCCAAAATAATTATTCTCCGCGTATTGTCCTATCTTTGCTATCTCCACAGGAGAAACACTACCGCCGCAAAACAGTCCGCTTAAAATAAAACCCACCAACACCTCGTATGCAGCAGATGACGATAGTCCCGAACCCTTTAAGACATCGGACGTAGTATAGGCATTAAAGCCGCCTATATGATATCCGCGTTCCTTAAAAGCATTGAGCACCCCCCTCACTCTGGAAGTAGATGTATTCTGCTCTCCTGCACGACTATCCAATTCGGTTATATCCACAATGTCAGGATTATGTCCCTTAGAATAGATACAAACGGCATTGCTTCCGTTTGGTTCGGCTACAGCAATAACATCGAGGGTTACACTTGCCGCCAGTACCCTCCCCTGCTGATGATCTGTGTGGTTTCCGCCTATTTCAGTACGTCCCGGAGCTGAAAAAAGACGAATGTCACTTCCCTCTCCGAATATGTCCGCATAAGCACTCAAAGCCGCTTCATAACGAGTTTTTTGATAGTCCGCATTTGTATAAAGTTGATTTAACGTTGTGTCAAAACCGCCGGATTGAAGTTTATTCTTAATTTCATTGATATTCATGTTTAATCCTCAATTCTTGCCAATATATATAAATTCTACTCTAATTAACATTTTGTGTCAATTTAAAAATAAATATTCTTAATGGATAATTGTTGCAATACTATTGAAAAAAATAAATTAATGAGATATAATAAAAGCAAAGGAGTGAGAGGACTTGCCAGCTGATGCCTTTAAGTATTCTCTAAAACCGGGTATTCGCGAAACGCTGGGGCTTACCGTGTACAACAGCGGATATCAGCAGTGTACCCCTAACCATTCGTGGGGTCCTGCTGTACGTGATCATTACCTTATACACCTAGTCATGTCTGGACGCGGTACACTGCACACCGACGGTCAGATTATCCCTGTTTCGGCGGGTGAAGCATTCATTACACGTCCGTCTAAGATTGTATACTATGTTGCAGACGAGGAAAATCCGTGGGAATACTACTGGGTCGGCTTCAACGGTACAGATGCCGGACGTCTCATATCGCTGACGGAGTTTGCCTCCGCTAACACACTAAAACCCAATAAGCAAGAGAAGATACGCCAGTCTCTCTTGAACATATTTGACAGTGTGGGGACAAGCCCTTTTAAGCAGGCGCAGATGACTGGTCTTTTATATATCTTTTTAAGTCTGCTCATAGAAAACGCACAGAAACCAGTCAAGCGTGAGGGTCACGGTTATTCTTATGTTGAGAATGCCCTGAAATTTATACAGTATAACTATTCCAGTAGAATTGATGTGGATGAGATTGCGCACAATATTGGTGTTAGCCGAAGCCACCTCTACCGCATGTTCATGCAGCATCTATCCATGCCTCCAAAAGAGTTTTTATGCCGTTTTAGAATCAATGAAGCGTGTGCTTTATTGAGAAATTCTTCTCTTTCGATATCGGAGATAGCCTACTCTGTGGGACTTTCCGATCCCCTTTACTTTTCCAGGCTGTTTAAAAAATATAAGGGTGTTCCGCCTACAAAGTATATTTTGTCAGTCACGGAGGATAAAAATGGATAGCTTGCGTATTTCGGGTATCGTAAACGATTCGATAGTGGACGGACCGGGACTTCGCACCGCTATATTTGTTCAAGGCTGTCCGCACCATTGTGACGGCTGTCACAACCCGGATACCCACGACTTTAACGGCGGCAAACTAATATGCTTCGATGATATTATATCTAAAATTAAAGAGAACCCGCTTTTGTCGGGTGTGACCTTTTCGGGAGGCGAACCGTTTTGTCAAGCGGGAAAGCTGGCTTTATTGGGTAAACAAATAAAATCGCTGGGACTTAACATTATTACATTTACCGGTTATACATTTGAGGAGCTTTTAGATATGCCGGAGGAAGCAGAAGCATTAAAGCTTCTGTCGGTGACGGATATTCTTGTTGACGGTAAATTTGACAAATCACAGCGTGATATGAATCTTCTATTCCGCGGCACTAAAAACCAGCGGGTAATTGACGTGAAAAAAAGCCTTGAAACAGGCAGAGCTGTTATCACCGAATTTTAAGGAGGTAGGACATGCCTTTTATAAAGGGCATTATTATATTTATATTAGCCATTCTGCTGCTGACCGGCTGTGCATTCCCCGCCGGAAAGGATGCGGTAATTCTATATGATCTTCCCAACGAACCCGCAAGCCTTGATCCCCAGATTGCGACAGATGAAGCTGCACTCGTGGCAATATATAGCATGTTCGAGGGGCTAATGCGTATTAACAGCTCCGGCGAACTGGATAAAGGTGTCATAACAGCGTACGAGGTATCAGAAAACGGTCTTATATACACCTTTCATCTAAAAAAAGACCTAATCTGGTGCAACCGCCAGATATCGGAGGCAGTAAAAAACAAGGAAGAACCCGAAATAAGCTATCCGCTAACGGCGGATGACTTTGTTTTTGCGTTTGAAAGGCTCGCCGATCCCGAGACTAAATCTTCCTATCAAAGCTTTTTTACATCCGTTTTGAATTTTGGGGAGATAGCGTCGGGCGATATGTCCATGAGAATGTTAGGCGTAAAAGCTCTAGACAATTACACGCTTGAAATACAGTTAAAAAGACAAAACCCATTTTTCCTCAAACAGCTCACCATTTCAGCGGCTATGCCTTGCAACAGAAAATTCTTTGATGATACAAAGGGGAAATATGGTCTGGAGGCTTCAAAAACCCTGTCCAACGGAGCTTTTTATCTAAGACGCTGGGAGCACGATTTTGCAATTACTCTGGAGCGAAACCCTATATATACCACACAGACAGTCTACCCCAACCTTATAACGCTTGGCATCATACCCGATTATAACGAGAGATTAATCCGTTTTACAAGCGGTAAAACCGATCTATACCCTGTATCGGGTAAGCAATCGGAAAAATTAGAGCAGGACGGCTACAAGTCCACCTCACAGGACAATACCACATGGGCACTCGTCTTTAACGGAAAGAAAAATGCTCTTGCGAACAAAAACATTCGGCAGGGTTTAAGCGTCTCTATAGATAAATCCCGCTTTAAATCGGAGCTTCCCGGTTACATCTATAATGCAAATGCAATAATCCCTCCGGCGGTAAATATAGGAAACACACCATTTCGGCTCTTGTTCGGTGACGGTAAAGCTCCTGGTTTCTCACAGGGGGTCTCAAAGGATGCGTTTAATCTGGGGCTTATGGAGCTAGGTCTTAATAAACTTCCGCGTTCGACGCTTCTCGTTCCCGATTCTCACCCGCATATCCAAGCCGCCGGATATATCCAAAGCATGTGGCAGGAGAACATCTCGGTATTTATTAATCTGGAAGCGCTTTCGGAGGATGAGATAAAAGCACGTGTATTAAAGGGTGACTATGATATTGCTATAATACCCATAAAACCAGACTATGACAGTCCCCTGTCCGTACTCTCTCGCTTCACATCACGGTCACCGTCAAACTTTCTGGGTTATGAAAACGAGGAATACGACAATCTTATCGCGGACGCACTATCTGCCGGTAACCTTGATGATGCGGGAAGCTACATGCAGCGTTGTGAAGGGATCTTAATGCGTGATTATGCGGTGTTTCCCTTATACTATGAACGTACCTTCTTCGCCATCCAAAAGGGTGTCAGCGGTATAACCCCATCGGCATTCATCGGGCAGATTTCATTTACCGGCGCACTCAAACGCTAATTGCTCCTATATTCATGTATAACTCCATCCGGGAAAACCCACCATGCCCTTACACCCCTTGTCTTTTCACACAGCCTTTTTCCATCCTCAAAAGGCAGAATGAAGAGTGCTGTAGAGAGTGCATCCGTCAGTGCCGGAGAGGATGCCAGTATAGTCACGGATGCATAACGCTCGGACGGCATGAGGGTGAGCGGGTCGATTATGTGGTTGTACTCCTTATCTTCAATAGTAAATCTGCGGATATATCCCCCGCTTGTAGCTACGGCTGCTTCCGATACATTGATGCTCTCTATCAGCTTATTTGTATCAAGCGGATTTTCTATTCCTACCGTCCAGTCTCCGTAAGGCTTTTTACCTTTAGTGTAGACATTACCACCAGAATTTAGAATAATCGGCTCTGTTACGCCGCTTAATGCCTGTTCACAGGCGAATCCTTTAGCTATAGCTCCCACATCAATCGACATGAGTGGGTCACGCAGAAACACTGTCCCATTACTCTCATCTATAATAATATCGTCTATATTCATATGTAAAGCTGCTTCGCTTAACATGCTTTTATCGGGAAGATACGGCGTTTCGCTTGTTCGTGCATCATGCCATAAGGATAAAACACTGCCCATGGCTATGTTCACCGCACCATCTGTGAGCATATACATATCTTTTCCAAATAATATAAGCTCGATAATCTCCCTATTTACTGTTACTGGTTTAATACCGGCATTGTCATTAATCGTTTTAATATTATTTATACCGTCATAGCTTTTGTATATATCGTAAAGCTCATGGTAGCTTCGCAGACGTTCATACAGCAAAGCGGACAGGTCGTTAAACGCCTGTCTGCTTTTTGTGTATGCCTTTATACTTGTATAGGTGTCAAATAGCT
>CAYSTR010000046.1:0-11505 GCA_964433745.1 uncultured Oscillospiraceae bacterium
AACAGGGCACTACGGCTGCGGAAAGACCACACTGTCCGTTTCGCTTGCCAAAAAGCTAAAGAGCGCGGACAAAAGGGTATGTCTTGTTGATTTAGACATTGTGAACCCCTATTTCCGTTCCAGTGACCGTGCAGACGAGCTGACCGCACTGGGTGTAGACGTTGTCGCACCGGTGTTCGCGGGCAGTACCCTCGATCTCCCGTCCTTATCCCCGCGCATAAACTCACTGCTTTCCGGCGGCGGGTACGACCATGTAGTGCTGGATGTGGGCGGAGACGATGCGGGTGCTACTGCGCTCGGACGTTACCGCGAGCTGCTATCCGACTGTACAATGCTCTACATTATTAATCCCTTTCGCTTTTTGACTGGTACGCCGAGGGAAGCACTTGATATTCTCCATGAGATAGAGCGTGTGAGCGGTGTTACTGCCTTTGCATTTATCATGAATCCGTGCCTTATGGACATGACTACAGATAAAGATTTAGAGGATTCCAAAGAGTACGCAAAAGAGTTTGCCCGTATCTCGGGGCTTCCCGAGACTAATATATAGGTTTTATCCATTCTACATATAAAGTGAGGTTTTCTTATGGCGACCACAACGATTAAAGAGACAATCTGTAAGGGCTGCGGACTGTGTGTGACAGCCTGTCCTAAGAAGATACTGCGGCTCTCCCCCGACAGACTAAACGAAAAGGGCTACGCCCCCGCTGAGCTTACCGATAGCGACAAGTGCATTGCCTGCGGCTTCTGCTTTACTATCTGCCCCGACTGTGCTATTACAATTAAATAAGCTAAAGGTGAAAAGCTAAAAGCCTAGTTTTTCGTGAGAAAAGGAGTTACATATGAGTAAACGAGTATTAATGAAAGGCAACGAGGCGGTTGCCGAGGCCGCTATACGTGCGGGATGCCTCCACTTCTTTGGATATCCCATAACCCCTCAATCAGAGGTTGCGGCTTATATGTCCAAGAGAATGCCCAAAATCGGCGGTACATATCTGCAAGCCGAGTCCGAGGTTGCCGCTATAAACATGGTACTGGGTGCAGCTGCTGCCGGTGTGAGGGCTATGACCTCCTCCTCCTCTCCCGGTATCTCCCTTAAAACAGAGGGTATCTCCTACATAGCGGGTTCTGACCTGCCCTGTCTTATCGTGAACATCCAGCGCGGCGGTCCCGGTCTGGGCGGGATTCAGCCCTCACAGGCTGACTACTGGCAGGCGACACGCGCACCCGGTCATGGCGACTTCCACATTCTGGTGTTTGCACCATCCAGCGTACAGGAGATGGTTGATCTCACTCTGCACGCATTTGACCGCGCCGACTGCTACCGTATGCCCGCCATGCTTCTGGGTGACGGTATACTCGGTCAAATGATGGAGCCTGTGGTATTCCCCGAGGATGTGAACGCCAAGATCTACGACAAGCCCTGGGCCTCCTGCGGACACGGTGACAAGCGCGAGCACAATATTGTAAACTCTCTATATCTTGATCCTCTGGAGCTGGAGCGGCGCGTAGTCGAGCGGTTTTTACGCTACGAGCAGATTAAGCAAAACGAGGTCATGTTCGAGGATTATCTCACAGACGATGCGGATGTTATTGTCGTAGCCTACGGTGCGACAGCAAGGATTGCAAAGTCCGCAGTGAACATGGCACGTGCCGCCGGAATAAAGGCGGGAATTACACGTCCCATTACGCTGTGGCCCTTCCCGGAGAAGCACATAAACGAGCTGGCACATGGTGGCAGACGCTTCTTGACGGTTGAGATGAGCATGGGGCAGATGGTGGACGATGTACGCCTTGCGGTTAACGGAAAATGCTCTGTTGAGTTCTTCGGGAGAACAGGCGGCATAATCCCCACGCCGGACGAGATACTGGCGAAGATTAGCGCGATATAGAAAGGAATGATCTTATGGCGATATATACAAAACCCCATGCGCTGACCGATATACCCAACAAGTACTGTCCGGGCTGCACGCATGGTGTCATACACAGACTGGTAGCGGAGGCTATAGACTCACTGGGAGCAGAGGGACGCACCGTCGGCGTTGCACCTGTCGGATGCTCGGTTACCTCATACGACTACTTTGCATGTGACATGGTTCAAGCCCCTCACGGACGCGCACCCGCTGTTGCGACAGGGTTAAAGCGCGCTAAACCGGGTAACATCGTATTTACATATCAGGGTGACGGTGACCTTGCCGCTATCGGTACAGCCGAGATGGTTCACTCTGCCACACGCGGCGAGAACATCACGATAATCTTCGTTAACAATGCCATATACGGTATGACAGGCGGACAGATGGCTCCCACCACACTGCCCGGTCAGATTACTCAGACCTCTCCCTACGGACGCGACACAGCGGCGGCGGGCTTCCCGATTCGCGTGTGCGAGCTTTTGTCCACATTAGACGGCGTTGCTCTGGCACAGCGTGTATCTGTTGATAATGTCAAGAACATCAAGCAGGCGGGCGCGGCTATCAAGAGAGCGTTCGAGCTGCAAAATGAGGGCAAGGGCTTCACGATAATCGAGGTGCTGTCTATCTGTCCGACCAACTGGGGCTTTACCCCCGAGAAGTCCATAGGCTGGCTGCGCGAGAACATGCTCCCGTACTATCCCTTGGGCGTATACAAGGAAAGGGTGTGAGTAAATGTCACAGACAAACATATTAGCTGCCGGTTTCGGCGGACAGGGCATCCTGTTTTCCGGCAAGGTGCTCTCATACATAGGTCTAATCGATAATAAAGAGGTCTCCTGGCTGCCCTCCTACGGTCCCGAGATGCGCGGCGGCACAGCCAACTGCTCGGTCTGCATTGCGGACGAACCCATAGCCTCCCCCCTGGTACTCAAGCCGGATATACTCATCGTCATGAATCTGCCGTCCTATGACAAGTTCATCTCCTCGGTCGCTCCCGGCGGCAGTGTATTTATAGACAGCTCACTCGTTTCAAAGAAGTGTGAGCGCACCGACATCACCGCCTACTATGTACCAGCATCGTCACTGGCGGTATCGGAGGATCTGTCGGGTCTTGCCAACATGATTTTATTAGGCAAGGTATTGGGTGTAACAGGGCTTGCCTCGGACGAGACCATGCGCAAGGTCGTTGAGGCGTGCGTCCCGCCCCGCAAGAAGGAGCTTATCGAGCCCAATCTGCGTGCTTTGGCTCTGGGTAAGAGCGCGTAGCTTATTATTCGGCAAAAAACCGCAAAACAATATGTTTTGCGGTAAATTTTTATAATAACACTTAATTGTATAAACTGTTCCTGATTATTTTGTCAATACGAAAGGAAGATAAAAAATGGACATATACGAGCAGGCTCTCGCCGCACACAAGGGGTGGGGCGGGAAGATAGAGGTCATATCCCGTGCGCCGGTCACCTCACGGGAGGAGCTGTCCCTTGCTTATACCCCCGGTGTTGCTAAACCCTGTCTTGAGATTTCTAAGGACGTTTCACTCTCCTACACATACACCCGCCGCTCTAACCTTGTAGCAGTGGTGACAGATGGCACTGCCGTGCTGGGACTGGGAGATATAGGCCCCGAGGCGGGTATGCCTGTCATGGAGGGTAAATGCGTGCTTTTCAAGGAGTTTGGCGGTGTGGACGCATTTCCCATCTGTATCCGCTCAAAGAGTGTGGACGAGATAGTCAACACCGTTTCGCTCATCGCCGGAAGCTTCGGCGGCATAAACCTTGAGGACATAAGCGCGCCCCGCTGCTTCGAGATCGAGCGGCGGCTCAAAGAGGTGTGCGATATCCCTATATTCCATGACGATCAGCACGGTACGGCTGTAGTGACACTGGCAGCCCTCATAAACGCACTGAAGCTGACCGGCAAAAAGCTGGACAGCGTTCGCGTCGTAACATGCGGTGCAGGTGCAGCGGGTGTCGCCATTATAAGGCTTCTTTTGAGCGTGGGACTAAAGGATGTCATCATGTGCGACCGCAAGGGTGCTATCTACGAGGGACGAGAGGATTTAAACGAGGAAAAGCTCGACATGGCTCGTATCACAAACAAAGACCGTATAACAGGCAGTCTGTCCGATGCGCTAAAGGGTGCTGACGTGTTTATCGGCGTGTCCGCTCCGGGTACTGTTACAGGTGACATGGTACGCTTAATGAACAAAGACCCGATTCTCTTTGCCATGTCCAATCCCACCCCCGAAATCATGCCGGACGAGGCCAAAGCGGCGGGTGCAGCAGTAGTGGGAACAGGTAGAAGCGACCTCCCCAACCAGATAAACAACGTCCTCGCTTTTCCGGGCATATTCCGCGGCGCTCTGGACGCACGCGCTTCGGATATAACCGACGAAATGAAGATAGCCGCCGCCTACGCCATAGCGGGTATCATCTCCGAAGAGGAACTGACCCCGGACTACATCATTCCCTCTCCCTTTGACAAGCGCGTAGCCCCCGCAGTGGCAAAAGCAGTCATGGATAAGGCAAAAGGATAATTAATAATAGTAAAAAGCTAAGCTGCGGCCTCACCGTACCTTAGCTTTTAGTTTAATCTAGGTTTGTGCGTTGATGTATGCGGTAAAGCATGGGGTAGCAGATGTGTTGTACTGTAGGCGTAAAAAATGTGCGAATATGTCCACTACGATTATTACCTTACCGCCCGGAGCTACTGATATGCTTTGGTGGTTGGGATCGTTAAACCATGTCGAACCGTCGGGTGACAGCTGTAGTGTCAGTATAAGGTCAGATGTGCCGTTATTGACTGCGAATAATGTAACGGTACGAAATGCGGATATGTCGGTACACTCGAATACGTAACCTGTTCCCGCTCCCGAGCTTACAGTGGCTGTATCCGTGTACAAGCGGTTAATTATACCTATATCATTAGCCACAGTGACTGGTGCTGTACGCAGAAGTCCGTTTGCATCGAGTGACAGCGCCTGAAAGCACCCGGTCTGCTCGTTTACGCCGTAGACAGCGGTGTGTAGTGTGGCGGCGGTTGTGTTGAAGATGAGGTTGTTCATTTTATCCCCCCTTTATATTATATAAATATGCGAAAACCGCCGCGCAGGTTACCCTGTACGGCGGTCTTTTGCGGTTTAATGAGATAAAAGTCTATGCAGCTTATGAAGCTATGCAGCTTCTGATACCTCTGAACCCATAATTACCACATTCGCTCCATCAATGACAGTCATAGTTTTGACTACTGTATTTCCGCCTACATTTAAGGTGAATGTATAGGATTTTCCGACTATCAGCTCAACCTCAATAGCTTGATTGGCCAAAACCTGTCTGTACTGTGCTCTGGCACCGTTATCATCGTTTGTGATGAACAGATTCATGCCATAACCATATTCAATACCCTTTGTGTCCACCGTAACAGTGGCGGTGGGTACGGTGTAGGTGTAATCGATTTCACCTATTGAAAATGTGTCGGTAAAGTTCATGCCGCCGCCAAACGAGATGGTATAGCTCTCACCCGGAAATACCTTCTGCATTGTAACGGTCGCATCCCCGCTCTGGCTGTAGGCGATGTTGCCGCTGCCGTTTGTGGGGACTACATTTATGTTGCAGGCATAGTTTACACCGTTCGGCTGAACTACGGTGAGGGTCACAAGCGGAACTACAAAGGTGGTGGTCTTGTCTCCGCCCTCTACATTCACGGTGTACTCCTTAACAAGACCGTTCTTCATAAGCTTTACCGTGTAGCTTCCGGCAGTAAGCCCATTAAATACAGCAGTGTTTGCGGTCTCGGCATATCCCACCTGCTTACCGGCTGCATCAAACAGGTAGGTGTTGGGGGCATAGTACATGCCGCTGAAATCAACCACCAGATCACCAGACTGTGAAACAACCGGACGTGCTCCCAAATCATACGCCTTAGTGACAGCAACGGCATTAGGTCCGCTCAATGTGACGGTGTATATGCCGAAATTGTTATCCGTGTGCGGAATAACAAGATTCCAGCCGCCGTTTACATATGTTCCGGCTATATCCGAGATCTCCCCTGTGTCAGGATCAGTCCAGGTCGCCGTTACGGTGAGGGACTTTCCGTATTCATTAAACTGGTCACCGTGTACGCCGCCTACATAATACTCTACGATGTAGCGTCCGTATTTATCCAGGTGCATTCCCTCACTCAAGGATAAAACATCCAGAGGGGCGGGAGCGGCATCCTTTAGGTAGCCCGCATAATCAATACTAAGCGCCGGAGTCTTTATGGAGTTTAGCATCTGAATATACGCATTTACTGCGTTCAGCCCGAAGTATATCTCAATTGCTACATAGTTCCAGCCTGTTACGGTATTGCTGAATAAACTCTTGTAGTTCTTGTAGGAATACCTACCGAGCAGATTTTTTGCCTTAGATATGTCGCTCGTCATCTTCTCGATGAGGTTTGTCCGGCCTGTGGCAATAATGACTGACGAGGTGAGCTTGTTGTCATCATATGCCCTTTCGATAGCCTTGTTTATTGTTTCCTCCGAAGTACCGGCGGGAGCTGCTGCTATTACTCCTGCCGTAATCTTCTGCTTAATGTCCTTGTTTACCCTGTCTACAGCGGTATTAATGACATTAAGCCCGATGTTGAGCGCATTCACCTTTTTTGTCAGATAGGTGACCAGCTCACTCTCGCTTGCCGCTGTGCTGTTTGTGTCAGCGGCGCTTGCCGTGATGGTAAACAGCGACAGAAGCATGATGACTGCCAGAGATAGTGCCAAAAGTCTACGTTTCATTTATATGAAACCCCCCAAAAATAATTCACCGGTAGTTGTGAAGCCGGTTCTTCATTTTCAGCCTCATTGTTTTCGTACAACGTGGTTAAACGGCACTTACGTGCTATATAATAATCCGACTTTACCCCGTAACCGGCAAAGCAGCTATTATCCTATTATAAGAGATGCGTAAACTTCATATCAGAGCAGAAGCATACATTGTTCTTCCCGCTTTTTTTAGCTTTGTATGAAGCAGAATCTGCGCTTTGATACAGTGTCTCGTAGCTTTGACCGTCATGCGGGAAGATCGATACCCCGATACTGGCGGTCACGGTGAGCGTCACACCGTCCACAGTATAGTCACACTTCAGCCGCTGTCTTAGCTCCTCCGCTTTCTCCATGGCAAACTCCACCCCCGGCATGTCTAGGATAAACAGTACAAATTCATCCCCTCCGAAACGCCCTAGAATATCGGACGAACGAAACAGCTGTTTTAGCTTAACCGCCACTTCCCGCAGCACATTGTCCCCGAACATATGACCGAAGCTGTCGTTTATGTCCTTAAAGTTATCGAGATCAAAGCAGATCAACGCGTGCATATCCTTATTAGACGAACTAATTGTATCGTTTGCCAGCTGCTCCACCGCGCTTTTGTTGTAAAGCCCTGTCAGCGCATCGGTCTGGGATCGTGTGCGCAGCCTTTCCTCGCGTCTTACCTGCTCGTCTATATTCTCGAAAAAGCCTATCGTCTTGTAGGGACGTCCCTTTTCATCCTTAATAGTCACGCCCGAATGCAGACAGTAGCGGTATACTCCGTCCTTGTCCATTAGCCGCAGCCGCAGCGCTTCAAAGTGATTGCCCTGCATCACAATATCAATTATATGTCTATGTGTCTCCCGGTCATCCGGGTGAATCATGTCTGTGCCAATCAGGTCGTTCTGTCGCTTCTTTGAGGAAATGTCCGCTTCTATTATCTCGTCAATGGAATGGTATGTCCTTGTATCGGTAACCGAATAGTCCCACTCCACCACCGCCTTACCGGAAAATGCCGCAAGCACCCTAAAGCAGCGTTCGTCCAGAACCGCCTTTTTACGCTCCTTTGTCTGGATACGGTATACATATAAAAACATACACGACACCACGGCAACAAGATGAAGCATGGTGTTTAGCGCATATCCGATTGTTTCTCTCGCTTCCTTTTCTGTCAGACTTATAGGTACTATAACTACCATCATCCAACCGTTTATATCTATAGGGACAAAATGGGCATGAACCCATTCATCTTTATACATAAACCTTGAATGAGCGGCTTTGTGCTCCGCAAAAGCCGTCATTATCAGTTCATTATTAAAACCGGTATCATAAGTAAAAGCTTTAAGGCTTTCAAAGAGATTTTGATTATCTTTAACACTTTCTTTAGTCTCCGGAGCTGCTGCCGCATAACTGCCGGAGCTGTCCACTACAAAAAAATATGAGCTTTGTCTGTTTATGCTGCTGTATAAAAGCGCGCTCAGCTGGGTTGTGTTAATTACACACCTAAGTGAAGCGGCAGGCATACCGTCTTTACCGTTAATGGGCACAATAATATTTACCACAGGCTCACCGTCTGCCAATGCGTTAAATACGTCCGATACCCCGCTTACTCCGCTGCGAATTGCCTTTGCGTCGCTGAATGCAGATACATCAAACACAAAGCCGTCAGAGGTATAGCTCATACCGTCCGGGGTATCTATAGCCAGACGGTCAAAGACATCCCTATCTGCCACCGTCTTTAGCATCTTAAGAGCGGCCTCTGAGGTTATGTTATCATACTGTTCAAGTGCGGTCGATATTGCAATAAGCGTTTTATTAAACGATTCAAACACAAACTCAACCATTTCTGCGTCGTTTTGTGCTATCTCCTCAAGGCTATTATCCGATTTTAAAAACTCCTTAGTCTGCACCCTGTTTATAAACGAAAACAAAATAAATACAACTAAAACAAATATTGTAAGTGCAAGAATAAGTGAAAAATAAGATTTTAACGATTTAATAAAGCTGTTCAATTCTCTATCCAACTTCAATTTGATTTTAGTGAAATCATATTGATACACTTATGTAAATAATAACATATTTTATTATAAACGCCCTCTTATGGTATGTCAACACTAAACTTTATAGGAATCGTACTATAGTTGCATAAATATTTGTCGGTTTTTTAATGTTTATTGACAATATTAATGAAATTTGGTAGAATATTTTTTGAGTATAAATGACAGGAGTATTGTTATATGAAGCTTTATCTGGCTTCCTCCTCCCCCAGACGGCGCGAGCTGCTTAGTAAATTATGTTATGACTTTGAGATTGTTCCCTCGGACGCGGACGAGAGTGTTATCGAAGCGCTTCCGCCGGAGGAATATGTCACGGTCGTAGCCCTCCGCAAGCTGGCGGCGGTAACAGGTAAGCTTACCTCTCCCTGCGCCATTATTGCCGCCGATACAATTGTCTTTCTGGAGGGACAGATTTTCGGAAAGCCGTACAGTGAGGACAGTGCATTAAAAATGCTAACCGCACTGAGCGGACGGATACATTACGTCTACACCGGTGTACAGCTCATGTTTAGGGACAAGTACGGGCATGAAAAAACGTCCGGCTATGTCTGCCGGACGAGTGTAAAGCTAAAAGCCATGACAGAGGATGAAATAAAAAAATATATAGCAACAGGAGAACCCATGGACAAAGCGGGTGCATATGCCATTCAGGGACAGGCGGGGTTAGTAGAATATATCGACGGCGACTATAATAATGTCGTAGGGCTTCCTACAGACGAGCTTATAAAAAGACTTGCCGCTTTTGGCATAGTACCGAAGGATAAGCTCTAGCCTCGCATAATCTCCTCAAGCTTTTCCGTATAATTTTTTACTGTTAATTCTTTGCAAAAATCATATGCGTTTTGTATTTGCTCGTCTAAGGGGTATTCCCCGCGTCTTATGGCTTCTATCTTATCGGCAAGATCATGGGCAGAGCCCTCCTTAAACAGTACACCCCTCATACCATCCGCCGTTATCTCCCTGTGAACAGTTATATCGTAAAGAATCACTGGGATACGGTTATAAAATGCTTCAAGAGTGGAGATGCCCAACCCCTCATGGGCTGACGGCATAATATAAACATCCGAATGTATAAGATAGTCGTAAACATTAAAGCGCATACCCAGCATGTGGATGTGAGCCGATAGCTTATGATCCCTAATAAAATCCGTCAGCTGTTTTTTTATCACACGATCCTCGCCGCCGCCTAATACCAATAGAATGAGATCATTCATTCCCCGCTGGTTAACAAGTATATCCACTGCCTTAAAAAGCGTGATGTGCATCTTTTGCGGAACCAATCGGGCGGTGATAACGAGCTTGAAGCTATCTCCCGCAAATGGAAAATCGAATCCCGGCTCTCTTTTAATGGGATTATTATAATCCACAAAGTTATAGAGAGTAGTAATCTTGTGAGGATTAATGTGCTCGTGTTGTATACAGAACTCCTTTACACTCTCGGACACGGCTATGAGCTTTACCCGCTTAAACGTATTGACAGTAAACCTGTTAAAAAGACGCAGTATTACGCTGGTGGGATTTTTCTCCAGCTTCCACGGGTCGCAGTTATGAATAGTGGACAGTAGCTTCACATTTGAAAATAAAAGAGAAGTCAGTCTGCCGACAGTATCTGCCGACGGCAGATGCATGTGTATAATATTCGGATGAATATACTTAATAACCTTACTAAGCCTGTACATTGTTCTTATTATATCGAGTTTTTTAAAATCCAGAAAAATTGTCTCAATCCCCATTGAAGTAAACTCGTTTACCAGTTCGGTGCGGTCATAGAGATATACTACCGTTATGCTGTGATGTTTTTTTAGTTCACGGCAGGTATCCAGAAGAAGCATCTCTGCTCCTCCGCAGCCGAGCGCTGTTATTATATATAGTATCCGCATATGTTCCCCTCTTTAGTTACGGTGATGCCCGGATAATGCTTAAACTTTATGCGGATTTTATCTTCCTGCTCTAAGATTCTCCAATGTGGTTTGTTCTATCTTCAAGGATTTAAATATTCTTGCACCGCCCTCACCTACTGGTGATTGTGCCACAATACCGACCTTTATTTTATCGTTCATAGGTATATTTGATATCCTTGCCATAAAAAAGGTCTCACCATCCAATGAATAATGAACGGCAAAAGTATTCTTTTTCCGTGAAAGCCTTAGCCATATCTCATTTACATCTACATTGACACCGTTAGCATCATCTGATTTTCCGTTAGTCATAACGGATACCACCGCTTTAGTACCAAAATCTGTAAGCTCAAAACATGCCTTTGCCCACCTTTTATCATTATCATAGGCAAACAATACACAAGCGTCATAGGTGCTTTTAAACTCATGGCTGACCTTTGAAACCATAGTAAAGTCACCGGTAATCTCTTTGTATAGAAATTGTGCATTGCCGGTAACATCGTCATTCTCGGGATTTACGAAATAGTCCGTCTTAGGTAAAGCCTGCATAGTTATTATATCATCTTCACAGGTGTAATTTGCATTATTTATAGACATTAAATTATTCATTTTTTCCTCCGGTATTATTATTGGTTGTCGTAAAAGGTAAATAATAGCGCAAGAACCACCCATCAGGGTGGTTTTTGCGCTTATTCGTTACTATCTCTGTACCCTGCCCGAACCGTCACCGCCCATGAGGCTCTGAACCTCTTTTACGGTCACGAGATTGAAGTCATACTCAATAGTGTGCTTTAAGCAGGATGCAGCCACTGCAAACTCTATAGTCTTCTGCGGGTCATATCCGCTTAACA
>CAYSTR010000047.1:0-11470 GCA_964433745.1 uncultured Oscillospiraceae bacterium
ATATGTGGGGAGCACATCGAAGGAGCGCTCCATGATAAGCTCTGCACGTTCTCGACCGAGGCTTTTAGTGAGAATATTTACTATGTCCTCGCTAAAGGAATACTTTATGCTTAAATGGCGCACACCATCCTCTGGAATAGGGGATGCACCCTTTCTAATAAACCCGCGCAGTATTCCATTGACAAATCCGGACGCTGAGGTCATACCCAACTGTTTAATAAGTGAAACTCCCTCGTCCACAGCACTGTGTACAGGTACACCCATGTACATTATCTGGTACAGCGACATGCGAAGCACCGTCAGCACCATCGGCTCGATTGTACGCAGTGAGCGTGTGCAGACACATGAGAGCTGATAGTCCAGTGTCAGAATCCGTTCCAGTGTACCGTAGAATAGCGCAGATGTAAACGCTCTGTCCCGCTCGGGCGGTTTGTATTTATTAAAAAGCGCATCAAGCATGAGAGCGGAATATGCACCGTCAAAGGTTACACGGTGGATAGCCTCTGCGGCTAGTCCCCTTGATGTTTCTATTATCCTGTGTTTTACGATAATACCACTGCTTTCATATTTTCTGGTTTTATTGATCCCTACGTCTGCCGCCAAACAGGAGAAGCAGCCGTAAAAGCTGTGCAATCGAGACAATAAGTGCCGCTACATAGGTCATAGCTGCCGCCGTCAGTACCTTGCGGGAGGATTTTATCTCGTCTTGATACAATATCTCTGTCTCACCCAGTGAACGAAGTGCCCGGGCGCTTGCGTTAAACTCGACAGGCAGAGTTATAAGCTGAAATAAAGCCATGAGAGAAAAGAGAATAAGTCCCAGATTTATTAGAAAATCTGACTGCATGAACGCGCCTATTAGTATAAGCGGAAAGGAAAGCTGTGAGCCAAACTGTGTTACCGGCACAATGGCGGCGCGAATCTTTATGGGGACATACCCCTTATCATATTGAAGTGCGTGACCAGCCTCGTGTGCCGCCACCCCGATACTAGCAACCGATGTGGAGGAATATACAGAATCCGACAAGCGTATGACGTTAGAGCGGGGGTCATAATGGTCATTTAGCCGTCCGCTGACGCGCTCAACACGCACATTGTAGACACCGTTTGTCTCTAAAATCTGCCTTGCCGCCTGTTCTCCTGTTATACCGCGTACACTGTGAACGCGGGAGTATTTATTAAATGTCGATGAAACCATGCCCTGCGCTATGAGCGCAATAATCATTGCCGGAATAACCAGCAGCATATAATAAGGATCGAGATAGAAAAATCCCAGACGCATTCTTGTCACTCCTAACCTTGAAAACCCAATGTTTCTCCTTTTTTGGGATGCTTTCCGCGAGAAAATTCGTCCGAAGTCATACGCTTGCCCCCCGGAAGCTGTACCTCCAGAAGCTCTAGCACACCCGTACCGCACGAAACCAAAAGAGCATCATCCGATACTAGCATACCCGGCTTGGTATCTGTCATACTTCCGCTAGCCTTTGCCTTATAGACCTTTAGACGTTCACCGCGAAAAACCGTCGCAGCAACAGGCCACGGGTTAACACCGCGTATAAGGTGTGAGAGCTCGCTTGCTGACTGCGAAAAGTCAAGCTCGGACATCTCCTTCGAGAGCATGGGGGCATGTGTCGCCTTGTCATGCTCCTGGGGTGTCCTCTCTATTATACCCTGTTCAAGATTTTTTATTGTACCCGATAAAACCTTCGCTCCAAGCTCCGAGAGAGCTACGGATAATTCGCCGTAGGTCATGTCCGGCGGTATGGGATATTCCTCCATATCGATGATATCCCCTGTGTCTATGCCCTTGTCCATATACATTGATGTAACACCTGTGACGGTCTCACCTTTTATAATACTCCATTGGATGGGGGCAGCACCCCTGTATTTTGGCAGCAGTGAGGCGTGAAGATTAATACAGCCCTGCCGCGGCAGCTTTAGTACCGTTTCAGTCAATATGCGTCCGTATGCCACGACAACAATACAATCGGGGTTGTGCTTTGTAAGCGTATCGATAACATCCGGATTTTTTAACGACACAGGCTGAAACACAGGAATACCGTGCTTCTCCGCCAGCTCCTTGACAGGCGGCGGACATAGCTTGTGTCCGCGCCCCTTGGGACGGTCGGGCTGCGTGAACACGCCTGTAACCTCATGTCCATCCGATATAAGCCTTGCCAAGCATGGTACAGCAAATTCCGGCGTACCCATAAAAACTAAGCGCATTACCTATTCGTCCTCCGGGTCAATCATTTCGTATGCCCTGTCCTTAAAGAGGATACCATCCAGATGATCCAGCTCATGTAAAAGTGCGCGTGCCTTTAAATCCTCACCGCTCACCTCAATAGGTTCACCGTAACGGTTAAAGCCCTTAACCTTGGCATATCGCGGACGAATAACCATACCAAACTCACCGGGACTGGAGAGACACCCCTCGCTTCCGTCCTGCTCACCGCGGGTCTCGGCAATTTCGGGATTAATAAGCTCTGTAAGCCCATCACCTACATCTATTATATAAATACGGCGCAATACACCCACCTGTGGGGCAGCAAGACCAAGACCATTGGCGTCATACATTGTCTCTGCCATATCGTCGAGCAGGGTGTGCAGTCTATCGTTAAACTCCGATACGGGTCTGGAGCGTTTACGCAGACCATCGTCACTTTCCGGCAGAATCTTTCTTAAAGCCATATCAAATCACCTCAATTAATATCTATTATAGCCGTTATTCGCTTATAATATCTAACCTCTAAAAAATCCTCGTAAACGAGCCTCATTAGCTCTCTGAAATCCTTGTTGTTCTTACATTTTATAATGAGTTTAACCCTATAGCGGTTGTTGACCTTGAATATCTCCGGCTCTACAGGACCTAAAACCCAGAGCGGCATACCTTGATAACGCTCCTGCGACAGCTCCTTTAACCTGTCGGCAAAGTATCGTGCGCCCTCCTCTAGCTGTTCGAGAAATTCGCACACGAACATGACAATGCACAAATCACAAAAAGGTGGATATAGTGCAATTTTGCGGTTTATCAGCTCGTCCTTGAGAAATGCCGCATAGTCTTGCTTTGCCGCGAGACGTATAATCGGGTTGTCGGGTGTCGAGGTCTGGATTATCGCCCTGCCCTGCCGCTCACCCCTGCCGCACCGCCCCACAACCTGTGTAAGCAGGGCAAAGGTCATCTCGTAGCTCTTATAGCTGCCAGAGTAGAGACTGGAATCCGCCGATATGACCCCCACAAGCGTAACATTGGGGAAATCAAGCCCTTTTGCCACCATCTGCGTACCCAGAAGAATGTCGAACTCTCCACGCTTGAATGCAGTATATTTGTCCTGATGTGCAAAACGCGCCATGGTCGAGTCCGCATCCATTCGCATTATTCTGGCTTCCGGGAGCAGAGCCGCCAGCTCGTCCTCACAGCGCTGTGTACCCGCGCCGGTGTACTTTAGATAGTCCGAGCCGCAGGATTTGCAGGTATCCGGGACGGTCTCGGAGTAGGCACAGTAGTGGCACATGAGCCGGTCATTGGGTTTGTGATATATGAGCGCCACACTGCAATTAGGGCAGGTGAGCACCTCTCCGCAGTGCATACAGCTTGCATTGGTGTGGTATCCCCGCCGGTTTAGAAGAAGCACCGACTGTTCACCGCGCGCCAGGTTATTTTTTAGCTCTTCCAACAGGGGACGGCTTATGCGCCCCGGATTGCCGGTCTTTACCTCGTCGCGCATATCGACGATGGTCACATCCGGCAGTGACTTTGCGTTGTACCGCTCGGTAAGGGTAAAATAGTGATACCGCCCCTTAGCGGCAAGATAACTGCTCTCCACAGACGGAGTAGCCGAGGACATGAGCATTACCGCGTTATGGGTAGCTGCCCGCACCTTCGCCACATCCCGTGCATGATACCGCGGGGAGGATTCGGATTTATATGTGCTCTCCTGCTCCTCGTCCATTATGATAAGCCCTATATTGGAAAACGGTGCAAACACCGCCGAGCGTGTACCTATAACAATATCCGCAAGACCGTCTTTAGCACGCTGCCATTCGTCTGCGCGCTCCCCCAGACTAAGCCCGGAGTGCAGTATCGCTATTCGTTCGCCGAAAATGCCCTTGAACTGTAATGCAAGCTGAGGGGTCAGTGAAATCTCTGGTACCATAATGATGGTCTGCCGCCCGGTAGACTGCACATAGCGGCTAAGCTCTATGTAGACAGGGGTCTTACCGCTGCCGGTTACCCCCTCCAGGAGACACGCCGCCCCTTCGCGCTTATCTATGAGCGCTCTTATACCGTCATACACCTTTTGTTGCTCTTGTGACAGCTCAAAACGCATAGGACCGTCATATTCCTCTGTCCTCATGGGGTCGCGGTAGGTTCTTATATCAAAGTACTCGATATACTCCTTGTTTTCCAGAAGATCCGAAACCGAGCGGGATACACCTGTAAAATAGAGAAGCTCCTTTAGAGATACTTCCGTATTGCTTTCTAGAAAGTCTATTATCTTCTGTTGTTTGGGTGTAAGCTTTAGGTTTGTTAAATCATTTTGCGTCTCGGAAAGGCGCACCATAGTTGTTATCTCATCAGATACGCGCCGTCCGGGCTTTTCGTTGAACGCCACAAGCCCCAGACGTTTAAGTGAGTACCATATCCTAAGATCTGAAAGCCCCAAACGTATGCTGATGTCCAGCGGGTTTGCGACACCCCCCAGTTCCTTTAGCGTGGACAGGGCGTGCTGCTGCTCCTTTGTCAGCTCCGGCAGACTGTCAGTCTCCACCAGGCTTACCATGGCCTTGACATTTATGTGCAGTCCGGATGGTATCATGAGGTTCAGCGCGTCAAAGTAGGTGCAGAATGTGGTGAGCTTCAGCCGCTCGGACAGGCGAAGCTGTTCCTCGTGAACAATTGGCTCGTCATCCAAAAGATGCCGAAACAGCTTTAACTTGGCAAAATCCTCCGCCTCATATACCTCGTATACCATTCCCAGACGGTCACGGTTGCCCGCACCGAAAGGAATGAGTACACGGCAGCCGGGGCGGGTTTTCTCTCAATACTGCTCGGGCACTCTGTATTCAAACAGCTTGTCAAAGTCAAAAAGAGTATCTTCAACCGCTATCCGCGCCACTTTATAGTGCTTCACCGCACACCCGCTTCTTTCATATAAATGTTATCTTGCAATCTTCCCGGTCAAATCGGGTTCTGTGAATGTATACTTTCTGTCGTGAAACTCCTCCACTGCCTGTGCGACAGCCTTGCCCTCCGATAAGGACTTTTTACCCTCTGCTTCACTTGATATCTGGCGGGCACGTTTTGCGACAGCAACGATGAAAGAATAGTAGCTCTGCTCCTTTGTGATGATATCTGAAAGTCCAGGACGTGTTAACATGTTGGCTCTCCTTTATTCAATATATTGTTTATTTTATCTGTCTGGTTTGACACCCTTCTGCTGTTGGCAAGGATGATACACCGTATCTCCTCTATAGCTTCTTCAAGGTTATCATTCACAACTGCATAGTCGTAATCGAATACACATGTAAGCTCGAAGAGTGCCGTATCTAAACGTTTTTTTAGCTGCTCCTCATCTTCTGTAGCTCTGTGTTGCAGCCGGCGTTTTAGTTCGTCTATACCGGGCGGCAGTATGAAGATGCTAAGACAGTCGGGAAACAAGGTTTTTACCTGCTTTGCCCCCTGCACTTCAATCTTTAATATGCAGTTCGCACCCTCGTTTAGCTTATTTTCCACCCACCCCTTAGGTGTTCCGTATAGGTTGCCGGTATATTCGGCGTATTCGAGCATATTTCTCGCTTCTATATCGGCTAGAAACTGTTCTCTTGTGACAAAAATATAATCCACGCCATCAGTCTCGTTTTCTCGCATTGCCCGTGTTGTGGCGGATACGGATTTTAAAAGATCCGGTTCGCGTTTCAAAAGCTCTGCAAGCACCGTGTCCTTTCCCACTCCGGAGGGACCTGAAATGACCATGAGTGTACCTTTAGGCATCCTCTTCCTCCTCGTCGGTCACCATATGATCGGATACAAACCGTCCCCCTATAGTCTCGGGAGATAACCCCGACAGAACGACATGTTCACTGTCCATGACTATTACGGCGCGGGTCTTGCGTCCGAATGTCGCGTCTATGAGAGTGCCCCTGTCGCGGGAATCGGTTATTATGCGCTTTATGGGCGCGGATTCAGGACTAACGATAGCTACTACACGCCCGTCTGCCACCATGTTGCCAAAGCCTATATTGACAAGCTTCATCTACTCACTCCACATTTTGGATTTGCTCTCTGATCTTCTCGATGTCGCTCTTCATGGATACGACATGCTTAGTTACCTCAAGGCTCTGTGCCTTAGAGCCGATGGTGTTGACCTCTCTATTCATCTCTTGAACGACAAAATCAAGCTTTCTCCCCACCTGACGTTCGCCGCCCTCAAGAAGCGACGCAAACATATCTAGATGGCTGTTTAACCGAACAGTCTCCTCATCGGTTGCCACACGCTCCGCAAATATGGCGGCCTCTGTGAGCACCCTTTGCGGGTCAGGATTGTCATTTAGCACCTCACAAAGCTTTGAATAAAGCCGCTCGCGGTACTCCTTAACCGTGTCCGGTGCAATCCGCTCCACCTGGGAAAGGGATGCGCGTATACCCAAAAGATTCTCGTTTATGTCGGCAAGCAGACGTTCTCCCTCCGCTGTACGCATTAGAACCAGCTTCTCACATGCCGTTTTCGCCACTCCCAGCACATACCCCTCAATCGCCTCTAGATCCTCCTCCGGGCGGCGCTTATCGAAGATGTCTTGGAAGTTGAGAAAATCAGAGACGGTCACATCATTATGAACAGACAGCTCCTCCGACAGACGCGTAAGCTCGTTTAGATAGGCACGCGCCAGCGTCGTGTTGACCTTGACAGATAGCTCTTTCTCCTCGGGCTGGATAATCTTGACATTCAAATCCACCTTGCCCCGGGCGACATACTTACCGACTAAGGCTTTTAGCTTATCCTCCAGGAACACATATGCCCTCGGTACGCGTGGGCTGAATTCAAAGAAGCGGTGGTTGACCGAACGCAGCTCGACTGTTATCTCGTAGCCCGACAGCATGTCAGCCGCCAGTGCGTATCCCGTCATACTCTGGATCATAAAATGAACCTTTCATAATATATTTCTATATTTATCCATTATAACATAAACTTAATCGTATGACTACATATTTTTCGAGAATTTTTTAAATAATTTATTAAGGAACGGGACGATTGTGGAAAAGATTAACGCGGTTTTGTGGGGCGCGCCGCTGCTCACCATGTTTTTGTTTACAGGGATATTCTTCTCATGTGTAACAGGCTTTTTCCAGATAAGGCGGGCGGGTGAGATAATACGCCATACACTGCTTACTATAATAAAGCCGGTAAAGAGTGGTGACCCACAAGCACTATCGCCATTTGCGTGTGCCTGTACCGCTCTGGGGGCTGCTATCGGGACAGGTAATATAGTCGGGGTGTCGGTGGCTATCTCGCTGGGCGGAGCGGGAGCGGTGTTCTGGATGTGGGTATGCGCTCTGTTCGGTATGATGACGGCGTATGCGGAAAATGCTCTGGGCAACCACTTTCGCTACCGTGATAAGAAAGGGCAGTTTGTGGGCGGCCCTATGGCGTACATAGAGAAGGGACTGAAAAATAAGAAGCTGGCACTCATGTATGCGCTTCTAGCCACCTTGGGTTCATTCGGCATGGGGTGTATGGTGCAGTCAAGCGCCATAGCAGGGGCAATGCGCTCACAGTTTTCGCTGCCGGACATAGTAACAGGGGTGGTGCTCCTAATTCTAGTGACTTTGATACTGCGAAAGGGGAAGCATGTACTGGCGATTATCTCACAGCGGTTTGTCCCGGTCACAGCGGCACTCTACGCGGCGGGCTGTATCGGTATCATCATTTTAGGAGCGGACAGACTGCCGGGGGTATTCACCGAGATATTTAATGATGCATTCTCATTTACCTCTGTAGGGGGAGGGGTGAGCGGATTTTTCATAAGCCGAGCTGTTAAGTGGGGGTTTCGCCGCGGTATATTCTCAAACGAAGCGGGACTGGGCAGTGCCGCTATAGCAAGCGCCGATTCGTCCGAGACAAACCCCGCCGTACAGGGAATGTGGGGGATATTTGTCGTGTTCTTTGACACGATAGTATCCTGTACCCTCACGGCACTGGCGGTACTCTGCTCTGGGGTACTGGACAGCGGACTGTATACCGCATCCGAGGGTGTAACAGTGGCGATAGGTGCATTCGGGACGGTGTTTGGTTCGTTTGCCGGAAAGATTGTGGCGCTCTCCATAGGGATGTTCGCCTTTTCTACAATACTGGGCTGGTCATACTACGGACAGAACGCGTTTTCGTATATAACAAGAGGACGTGCATTGTTTGTCTACAAGACTATGTTTATCATTCTTCTGGTGACAGGTGTGTTTTTGCAATCCGCTCTGGTGTGGAGCGTGTCGGACACAATAAACGCACTGCTTGCACTTATTAATCTACCCTGTCTGCTGCTTTTATATGAGAAGGTGATAGAGCTTACTAAAAAAAGATGAGAGCCGATTCGTGCGGCTCTCATTTATAATCCTGTAGGATGATTTTTTATATTGCAATAAATAAACAAATACGATATAATTATTCAAGAATTTATTAAGAAAGGTTTTATTATGTTATCAGAGATAAAAAGCGCATATGAGTGTTGGTTTAATGAACTTCCGCTGCCATTGATATCCACAAGCTATCTGGATGCATATATAGAGAACCTGGAGCTCTCACCCGCTTTAAGGGAGGCGTATGCTCATTCCTCTCTCTACGAAGCAATTATCCCAATATTCTATGAGAATGAGCTGATAACAGGATATATGCGGTTTCGTGAACCGTTGTATTTCAGCTACGGAGGCGGTACGGTTATTGATTATTCTGTATTAGACGAGCTGATAAATAACGGTTGCCATGACATTAATAATCGCATAGAAAAGGTTCAGGTTTATACATACAAAAATGCCGACCCGGAAGTGTACAGTGAAGAGGAGATACGCTCGATTAACGCAGGTGCGGCGCTCTCCACATGGTTTTGCGGTCACCTAATCCCGGACTATGAGCGAATACTGGCACTGGGCTTAGACGGTTATGCCGCCTATATCGAGGAATACCGCCGTAAGCATAAGGGAGAGAATGATTTCTACGAGGCTCTTTCTGTCATGCTTTCGGCGGTACAGGGCTTTATAGTGAGGTATGCAAATACCGCAAAGGGAGAGCTAGGTGCGGTACTTCTACATATCGCTCATCACCCACCCGAGACCTTTCATCAAGCGATACAGCTTGTATGGATGATACATATACTGTTCGGCACAGATTCATTCGGGCGGTTTGACTATTATCTGAATACCTTCCTAGAGCGCGATATTAAGGCAGGACGGATAGATATGGTCAAAGCTTATATGCTTGTCGCCGATATGTTTATGAAGATAGAGACGGCAGGGGCTATTCAGAATATGACGATAGGCGGGGTAGATAAGTCCGGTACACCTTTCTATACTCCGCTTACCAAAATTGTACTGGAGGTTACAGCCGAGCTAAAGTATAAGGGCCCGAATTTATGTCTGCGCGTCACTAATGACATGCCGCAGGAGTTCTGGGATAGAGCGTTAACATGCATTGGAACAGGAATAGGTCTGCCCGCACTCTACAATGACAGCATATATATTAATGCGCTTGTGCGCTCCGGTGTGCCGCAGGAGACGGCTAATGGATTTTGTCTGGCGGGGTGCAGTCAGCTTATGCTGCCGGGCGAGTGTAACTTTATGAATGATATCGGTATGTTAAACGTGGCTAAGATTGCCGAGCTTTGCATGTACGGAGGGTATGATCCGCGCACCGGTACAAAAGTGTGTTCTTGTCCGGATGCTGTCTCCTTTGACAGCTTTGATGAACTATATAAAAGCTTCTGCCAACAGCTTGACTACTTTGTGAAGCTGGAGGTATCCATACATGAAAAGGAGCTTTCCTACCGTGCATCCCGTGAGGGCTATGTTATGCGTACGCTGTTTGTGTCGGATTGTATAGAAAAGGGGTTAGGGGTATTATCCGGAGGTGCACGGTATAACCATATTGAGCTTGAATTAATAGGGATAACAAATGCCGCCGATCATCTGTACGCCATAAAGAAAGCGGTGTTTGACGAAGGTGTGTGCACGATGGAGGAGCTTGTCGGGGCTATGAAGTCGGACTTTGCAGGGTATGACAGGTTAAGGTCATATCTGCAAAACAAGATTCCAAAATTCGGAAACGGCAATGAAGAGGTAGACGCACTCCGTTCGGACATAGCAAAACACCTGTACAGCGCCTTTAACTCTTATCCCGCGCCCTTAGGAGGGGTGTTCGGACCGGGAGAGGTCATTTTCACCGCTCATGACGGCTGCGGAAGTGTGACAGGTGCTCTTGCCGACGGCAGAAGAGCGGGAACAGTGCTTGCAGATTCTGCGGGGGCTTGTCAGGGTAAGGATATAAACGGTCCTACTGCGCTTTTAAATTCTGTTTTGAAGCTGCCTGTCAGGGATTATCTTTTGACAACAGCTGCACTAAATGTAAAGTTTAGTGGGGAGATATTTAAAGAGAGCCATAAGGCGGTACAAAGCTTATTTATGAGCTTTTTTGAGCGCGGGGGTCAGCAGCTACAGATAAATGTCACGGACGCGCAAATGCTTTTGGCGGCAGAGGAAAATCCGGAGGAATACTCCTCGCTTGTCGTACGTGTGGGCGGCTACAGTGACTACTTTGTAAGGCTGTCTCCTGAGTTGCGGCGCGACATTATTATGAGAACTGCACAGATGGTGTAGTGGCATGGGAATGTTTAATATTTGACAAACGAAGCATTATATTGTACAATGAGTATATATAGAAAGAAAGGACATAAATGTAATATGGGTTTAACCGTCGCCGAAAAGATAATTAAATCGCATCTTTTATCGGGGGAGATGACCCCCGGCACCGAGATAGCACTGCGCATAGACCAGACCCTCACACAGGACGCTACGGGAACAATGGCATATCTGGAGCTTGAAGCAATGGGGATACCAAGGGTGAGGACAGAGCGTTCTGTCGCATACATAGACCACAACACCCTGCAATCGGGGTTTGAGAATGCCGACGATCATCTCTATATACAGTCCATCGCTAAAAAGTACGGCATCTGGTTCTCACGTCCGGGAAACGGTATATGCCATCAGGTGCATCTAGAGCGTTTCTCTGTACCGGGTAAGACGCTTATCGGCTCAGACAGCCATACACCCACCTGCGGCGGTATGGGAATGCTAGCCATGGGAGCGGGCGGTCTGGATGTGAGCGTTGCCATGGGCGGCGGTGCATATTATATCAATATGCCGAACATTATAAATGTAAAGCTTTCGGGCAGACTGCCCTACGGTGTGTCAGCAAAGGATATTATT
>CAYSTR010000048.1:0-11188 GCA_964433745.1 uncultured Oscillospiraceae bacterium
CTCCGACCTATCCATGGTCAGAAAGAGCGCCGAATTTACCGGTCACATGCTAAAAAACCAGACTACAAAGATGGAGTGGTGCATCGAAAACCTTAAAAACCAGATGGGCACCTCTCATAACATACCCGAGGAACTAAACATCCTTTCGCGCAGCATAGAAAATATAAAGCTGTATGCGGACAGAACCAGAAAACAGTCCGAGATAATACTCCTAGAAGAAAAAATCTGCTCCCTAAAGGAGCTAATTGAGCTTTCCCTGCCGACCGACGATAAAATAGACGTTGCTATGTCCCTGCACGAGCCGGATATCTCTATTTTATGCGACAGGACACACTTGACCGAGGTGTTTCACAACATAATAAATAACGCCTGTGAAGCCATGTTACACGGCGGCAGACTGGACATTAATAGCGAGCTGTCAGGACGTATACTATATATTTATTTTACGGACAACGGTATCGGTATAGACGAAGCCGAGATTGAAAAGATATTCACACCCTACTATACGACAAAAAACCCCGATAAAAACTTCGGATTGGGCTTATCCTACTGTGTAAACGTCATACGCAAGCACGGAGGATTCATTAGAGCCGAACGGGCACCGGAAAACGGCACGACAATAATAGTCGGACTGCCTGCCGGACGAATAATAAAAAACAAGAAGATTGGTGATCGAAATGAAAAAAATCAAAGTGTTCCTTGTTGAGGACGACCTCGATTTTATCTTTCTCATACAAAAAACAATAATCGGCGATTACAGACTGGATTTTTGCGGATACTCACGGAGCTCCTCGGAAGCAGTGGAGCAGGCAGATAAGCACTCACCGGACATCGTACTAGTAGATATAAATCTGGGAAGCGATGATAAAAGCGGAATTGACACAGCTCGTGAGATTCGTCTGTCTACCGATGCTAAGATAATCTTCCTTACGTCCTCCGAACAGCCGCAACAGGTTATTAATGCCAGCAAAAAGGCGTTTGCATCCGGATACATATATAAGAGCAAATGTCAAAATCTCTGTAACATAATATACAATACGGCGCTCTCTGATACCCCGGAGGAGCTGTTCATCCGTGAGCTTATTCTGCAAGAGCTTTCAATAGCAGAGCGCAGTGTTCTGGATATCATCCTTGGCAAGAACACCGGGTTGCAATCCTCATCTAAGACCATAGCCAATCAGAAAACAAACATATATAGAAAGCTGGGTATAAAAAACGCCTCGGAGCTTGTTCATATATTTAAGTAAGAGAAAGAGGGTGCTGCACCCTCTTTTTTTTGCTGCTATAACAACAGTTTATGAAGCTTATATCGTCCGGTAACCGGGTCTTGCTCCCCCTCCTCATAATCCGCGTAGCAGACAGCGTTTTGCGAATATAGTATTGCAATACCGCGCCGAACCCCCTTTTTCGGTGCGGTATCTTTATTCCCGCTAAGAGCCTTTACTATACCCGAAAACCGCTCATCCTTTCTGTATAAGCACGCAGGCAAACGCCCCGTGGAGTTTACGGCTAACCTGTCCTTTGTCAGTAAATCCCTCAAAACTAAAGCGTCCACACCCGGAAGCGATAGACAGTATTCCTGTAAGAACGCGGTATAATCATCCAGAGAAACAGTATGGCACAGTCCCGACTTGTGTGCGGCATTACCAAGCCCCATATAAAATTCAAATGGTGACAGACCGCTCTTTTCTATAACATAAGCGGCAGACAGGAAAAATCTTCCGCTGTTGTATACCCGGTCAACCGCATCCTCCATTCGGTGGAGGGACGTAATATTCTCCGCTGATAACCACGGTGTGCTTTTCACCTCATAAGGAGCATCCTCATAGTATTCACACGGAAAGCTATGGGGCTCGTTTCGCATTGCACTGCCGTACAGTAGCTTTAAAAAGCCCAGTTGAAGTGTGTTAGCCCCCAGGACATATCCCTTGTTAAAGCTCCTCTCAAACTCCGCGATGCTCTCATACGGTAAACCAGCAATAAGGTCGATATGGATGTGCATGTTTCTCATTGCGACAAGGCGGCGAATATTATTCTGCAGAGCTTCTGTATTTGTTTTGCGGCCCACTGCCTTTAGTGTCTCTTCGCAGAATGACTGCATACCTATCTCAAGCTGTACTGCACCCGCCGGCATTTGCGAGAGGAGGGTGAATGTTTCCTCTCTTAAAATGTCACCGGCAATCTCAAAATGAAAGCATATGCCCCGGGGAATCTCATTGCCGTAGTTTTTTAATATAAACTGTAATATATTATTCGCATGATTCGCATCCGCATTGAAGGTTCTGTCTACAAGCTTAATCGTTCTAGTGCCGCTGTTTGCCAGATGTATAAGATCGTCAAATACCGAAGCAAGCGAAAAATAACGCGGCTTATCCCCTCTCCCCGACAGGCAGAAAGCGCATGAGTATGGGCATCCGCGGCTGGTTTCCAGATAAGCAATACGCCCCTTTATTGCCTCTTTATATCCGGCGGTAAGAGGTGACGGTACTGCATATTTAAGAGAAACGGTTGAATTTTCGTAGATACTGCCGTCGGAGCGTCTCCCGCACAGTCCGGCTATTGACATACCTATGTGCTCCGGCAGTAGTGCCGGTTTATTCTGTGTAAAGACAGCTCTTAAAAAAAGAGGGACGCTTTCCTCCCCCTCACCAGATAAAATATAATCTATATCCGGGTTTTTCTTCAAGACCTCATTAGCACAAAAGCTGACCTCCGGCCCTCCCAGTATTATGATTACCTCCGGTAATTCACGTTTAATTGCTGTACAGAGACAAAGTACGGTACGGATATTCCAGATATAACACGAAAAGCCGACAACAGCCGGGGAGTGGGCAATAATCTGGGACAGTGTATCCTCTAAAGGATGGTTGACAGTCGATTCAACTGTTCGTACACGGTTAAATAGCTCTGCGGCATGTGCCCTTACACCCGCCGCCAAACAAAAAGGGGCCGGTGAGGCATGTACATATTTAGCATTTAGTACAGCGAATACTACTGTGTTGTACAAAAAAAGCTTCTCCTTCCAAAGGGCATTATCTAGATTATATCATTATAGGATAAAACAATCAAGCTATGTCCTGCTCTTAAAATGATAGTTCAGATAAAAATCAGTTTGTTATCATGGACAGTTCAGTTATACGATTTATGATGTAATAAAGAAAGCGAGGTGGCAGATACGTGAAATAAGGGATTGGGTTAAATAGTTATTTGAAAGGAGTTTATTATGAAGAGAAACAGATTTAAGAAAGCGGCAGGGTTTTTATGTGCGGCGGCGCTTGTGTTGACCATGGGAGTAACCGCCCTGGCTGATGACACGATTTCTACGTCTGAAACAGGCAGATCGGCTATGTGGAATATTCTGACCGATGACCAAAAAGCACAGCTGGTTAAAGACATAAAAGATAGGCTGGCTGGGGATCTTGCCGAGGGTAGAATCACACAGGAGTATTACGACACTAGAATTTCCGCAATCGAAAGCGGAGAGATGCCCTTTGGAAGAGGCGGCAGGAATAAAACAATGTCGAACGAGCAGAAGGCCGCATGGGATGCAATGAAAACAAAATGGGACAGTCTGACCGATGAACAAAAGGCGGAGATATATGCTATCTGTGATCAAAAAAGTGCTTTAGAGAGCCAGATCATCGATAAGTATCTTCAGTTTGGCGTTATTGATTCCGAAACGGCTGCCAGCATGAAGCAAAACCTTGAGAGTAAAAAGACCGATATGCGCACTAACGGACGTATGCCGCTTCTGGGAGGACGAGGAGCTAGGGCTTTTAATAATACCGTAAGCGGAAGCTAAAAGCTATATCTAAAACAAAAACACCCATGTAAGAGGGAGCTGTCACATTACAGCTCCCTTTTAATGTTCAGCTAAAGTTCAGATAACAGACAATAAAACATCATGTAGCAAGAGTAACATTATTAATAAGGAGAGGTGTTTATATGGCAAGGATATTGATATGTGACGATGAAGCGGGGCTTCGTGCTGTCATTAAGTGGTATGCGACGTTTGAGGGGAATGAGGTTACCGAAGCGGGAGACGGTATGGAAGCGGTAGAGCTATGCCGCAATCAGCAGTTTGATATAATTATTATGGATATAATGATGCCAGAGCTGGATGGATTCTCTGCAGTTAAGGAGATACGAAAGACGTGTGATACACCAGTCATCATGCTCTCGGCGAGAGGTGAGGAGTATGACAAGGTTTTAGGCTTTGAGGTGGGGGTGGATGATTATGTCGTGAAGCCGTTCTCCTCAAAGGAAATAATGCTGCGTGTCGGTGCTATTCTTCGCCGCACAGCAAAAAGCGGAATTGCAAAGCCGGACGAGGACGGTCATGTGATATTTGAAAAGGACGGATTTAAAGCGGATATGACCGCATACAAGGTGTATATAGACGGTAATCTGACCGACATGGCACCCAAGGAGTATGACCTTTTATTTTTCCTCATTCGGAACAAGAACATAGCAGTACCGCGCGAAAAGATCCTTACCGAGGTGTGGGGGTACGACTATTACGGCGATGACCGCACACTGGACACTCATATGAAGCTTCTGAGAAAATCGCTTCGGGCATATGCTTCATATATCACCACTCTGCGCGGACTGGGGTATCGGTTTGATGGATAAGCTAAAGATACAGTGGAAGGTTTTTGCCTTTTTAATCGGGTTTTGTGCCCTGCTGCTTGTGGTGTTCTGGCTGTTTCAGACGGTGTTTCTGGGGGATATGTATAAGCTTGTCCGCAGAAATGAGATAAGGGTGGCTATCGCTCTGGTTGAGCAGCACATAAATGACAGCGATTTACAGGATATTCTAGTTGAGCTGGAACAGACAAAGGAGATTTTTGTCACGCCCTCCGGCGAATTTAGACAGCAGCAAAGACAAGCCCGCGAAAACCGCGGCAAGCTAAAATCCGAGACCCTCACCGAGGAGCGTACCTTTACGCTGTCTAACGGAAGAACCCTGTCCATGACATTTCACGCTATAATTACCCCGGTTGAAGCTACCGTCTCCACGCTCCAGATGCAGCTTTATATTATCATAGTCATAATGATTTTATTGTCGGTGGCATTGGCTCTTATTATTGCCAGACGGGTATCCAAGCCCATAGTCGAGATTAATAAGGGAGCGAAGAAGCTGGCGGCGGGACAGTATGATGTTCATTTTAGAGGACATGGTTATCTTGAAGTAAAGGAGCTGTCCGATACGCTTGGCACAGCCGCCGCCGAGCTATCCAAGGTTGAAGGTCTGCGGCGTGAGCTGATGGCAAACATATCCCACGACCTGCGGACACCGCTTGCTTTAATCTACAGCTATGCCGAGATGATGCACGATTTTCCCGGAGAGATAACCACAGAGCAGACACAGATGATAATGGACGAAGCCATGCGCCTTACCTCGCTTGTCAATGATGTTTTGGATGTCTCTAGGCTTGAAACAGGCACAATACAGCTAAATCCAACCAAATTTAATCTGACCGGCAGTATAAAAACAACCGTCGCAAGACTGTCCGAGCTTATAAAAAAGGATGGCTACACCATAGTTTTTGAGCATAACTGCGATGTATCCGTCACGGCAGACGAGGTAAAGCTAACGCAGGCACTCTACAATCTGCTTATAAACGCAGTAACACACGGCGGCGCTGACAAGGAGGTTCTTGTAAAGCAAACTGTGACAGATGGCTGTGTAAAGATAGAGATTATAGATAAGGGCGAGGGTATCGCACAAAATGACCTTCCGAACATCTGGGACAGATACTACAGGGTGGACAAAAAGCACAAGCGCACCATAACAGGCTCCGGGCTGGGGCTTTCTATTGTCAAGAAGATTATAGAGCTGCACGGCGGACAGTACGGTGTATTGTCAGAACCGGGGAACGGTTCAATCTTCTGGTTTAGTCTAAAGACATGAAAAAGGGGATGTACACACACAAACGGCACATCCCCGATTAGTATTATTCCTCTTCCCTGCCGACTATCTCCCAGCCTGCTTCCTGTTCAAACTGGTTGAGATATAGATGATAGTAATGTCCCTTCTGTCTCAACAACTCCCTATGTGTACCGCTCTCGATTATCTTGCCGTTTTTGACGACAAGGATGATGTCAGCGCGTTTAATCGTTGAGAGTCGGTGAGCGATAAGAAAGGATGTGCGATTTTCCAGCATGGTTGAGATGGCGTTTTGTATGAGCTGCTCTGTCGCGGTGTCGATGGAGGAGGTTGCCTCGTCCAGCACGAATATGCGCGGATTGGCAAGAATAGCTCTCGCAAACGAGATAAGCTGCTTCTCTCCGGTTGAGAGACGGTCACCCGATTCTCCCACATCGGTGTCATATCCCTTTTCCATCTTTTTGATAATAGTATCCGCCGAGACTAGCTCACAGGCACGCTCTATCTCCTCATCTGTAGCATCAAGCCGTCCGTAACGGAGGTTTTCTCTAATTGTTCCGGAGAAGAGATGGGGGTTTTGCAAAACATAGCCTATATTTGAGTGCAGCCAGAGCTGTGATCTCTCTTTATAGTCCCTGCCGTCTATGAGAATCTTACCATCGGTGGGCTCAAAGAAGCGGCAGGCAAGATTTACCAGTGTAGACTTACCCGCACCCGTTTCGCCGACAATCGCCACGTTTGTACCGGCTTTTATCATAAGATTGAAGTGCTCCAGTACATAGTCCCCGCCGTCCGGATATTTAAACGAGACATCGCAAAACTCAATGTCACCGTTTAGCTCCTCCCAGTTCCCGCGCTTTGGATTAAAGCTGTCACCGTACTTCTCGATTACCTCAGGGGTATCGGTTATGTCGGGCTTTTTCTCCAAAAGGTCAGTTACGCGCTCTACATTTGCCTGTGATGCGATAAACTCCGCAAAGTTCCTCGCTATCTGCTGTATCGGTTCAAAAACGCTGATGGAATAGGTGACAAATGCGGACAGAACGCCGAACCCGATAGTCCCGCCCATGACAAGATAGCCGCCCTGTGCTAAAACAAACGAGACAGCAATCGAGCTGAAAAACAGAATAATTGGGAGATAAAGGGCATTTAGCCGCACGGAATGTATACTGTGACGGTACATGTCCTTTGTTATGTCGGTAAATCCTGAGAGGTTTTTATCCTCGATTACAAGGGATTTCGAGGTCTTTGCCCCCATTATTCCCTCGTTAAATGCTCCGGTCAACCGGGAATTGGTGCGTCTTAAATCGCGGTTAACCTTTAGTATCTTCCGCTGAAAAAGCACCGTAATAATGGCAATAAACGGTACAACCAACGATACAATCAGCGCAAGCTTTGCGTTTAGTATAAACATTGATACAAACGAGCCTATTACATATGTAATCGACCACAGCACATCCACCAGTCCCCACGCCACAAGCCCGCCTAAACGGTTTGTATCGCTCATGACACGCGCCATGATATAACCCACAGGAGTTTGGTTGTAGTATGAGAAGCTTAACGTTTGCAGATGCTCGAATGCCGCTTTTTTAAGCTCCCTGCCGATGCACATCTCAACCGTCATTGCTATACGGCAGAAGAGAAGCACCATTGTCACCTGTGCTAAGAGCATGAACAGGTAGATTAATGAAAACGGGAATAACCCCTCACTCTGTTTGGGGATAATAAAATTTTCCACCGCGAAGCTTTGCATTATTGGAAACAATACATCCACTAACGAACAGATAAGCATTGCAAAAATAATTGTAAAAAGCTTGCCCTTAAAGGGCTTTAAAAATGGAAGCAGTTTAGCCCATACCTTAATAGATAAAGGCTTTTTATACTCTTCCTCTTCAAAATAAGACACACTTTCACCTTCTTTTTAAAGGGGAATAGGGTGGGTTGGAGACGGACCTCGTCCCCTAGAAACCTATTCCTCCGTTCTTACGGCTTCTATGCCGCTCTTAAAGCCAGCTATGAACGCTGCGCGAACCGATTCCTCATAAGCCTCAAAAATCTTGTCAGCACATTCGCTTTCTAGAAATATACTAAATGCCTTTTCCTGATCCTCGAAATACGATTGAATAAAATCCAACTCCTAACGTTTTGTCTTAGTTAGATGTCGGAAGTTAATGTGACCTATACATATATAGTGTAAAAAAAATCATCTATTTAGAAAGTCTGCCACATATTTAAGTTATCTATCACCCAAGCTGTCGATACATTATGTCATAACGGATAGTAGCTTTATCCCGCATCCATTTATGTCATCGCCGGAAATAACCCGTCTCCAAACCCCTACTTTTGTCTCTCTGCGAAAAGCTCCACCGCAACATATGAGAAATCAGCACCTATTGGTGCATTGGGCTTTTTTATCTTTACAGTAACACCCAATACCTCATTAAAGCTGCTAAACACCTCGTCGATAATGACACGTGCCATGGTCTCTAACAGATTGTACCTGCTTTTCTCAAAGAGCTCCTTTAATAGCTTTATTATGCCGGAATAGCTGACGGTGTCCTCAATATTGTCGCTTTTCTGCGCTTTTTCCATATCGACAGATGCCGTAAGCTCTACTACATAAATCTGCCCCTTGACCTTTTCCTGCTCGTTTACTCCTATGTATCCAAACAGTCTTAGTCCTGCTATCTCTATCCTGCCTAACTGCATAGCCGCTCCTTTAGTTTATCATACCAGTAATATAGTCCACCATACCAATCTCCTTGCCGTCCTTCATATACACGCGCGGCACCCTCCTGCCTATAAGGCATACTATTTCATATCCTATCGTACCTAACATCCCCGCAAGCTCATTGACTGTGAGTGTCCGCCCCTCACTCTCTCCGAACACGGTCACGGTCTCCCCCGCTTTTACGCCCTCTATCCCTGTCACATCCAACATGAGCTGATCCATACACACACGCCCCACAACAGGCGCGGATGCTCCTTTTATCAGCATATAACCGCTGTTTGAAAAACCCCTGGAGAAGCCGTCTGCGTAACCTATGGTAACCGTGGCAATCGTTTTCTCCATACCGCTTACATAGGTACAGCCGTAGCTCACCGGAACACCGGCGGGTACAGTCTTGACCATCGAGACGGTGGACTTTAGTGACATGGCGGGTACAAGCGGCACATCACGCTCTGTGGGGTTCACACCATACAGAATTATCCCTGGGCGTACCATGTCAAGATACATGTCAGGATAACAGAGCGTTGCCGCCGAGTTGCAGCAGTGGCGGATACCGGGATTTATCCCTCTCTCCTCCAGCTGTGATAATGCCTCCATAAAATGCTGAAACTGCCGGTATGTGTAACGCACAGCATCCTCGCCTGTTTCGTCCGAACAGGCAAGGTGCGTGAATATCCCCATCACACATAATCCCGGCAGCTTGTATATCGCTTCTGTATCACAAAAAGCAGAATAATGAAGTCCCAACCGCGTCATACCCGTGTCCAGCTTAACATGGACATTAAGGCGTATCCCCAGATTTACGCACACAGCCGACAGCTCTTGTGCATACTCCAGTGAATACACAGTCACGGTTATGTCATAGTTCTTTAGGGTTTTCGCATACTCCGACGGTGTCGCACCCAGAATCAAGACAGGCTTTTTTATCCCCAGCTTTCGCAGGGACAAAGCCTCCCCGATATTAGATACTCCGTACCAGTCCGCAAACCTTTCGGTGGCGAAAGAAATATAGCGGTCGCCGTGTCCGTAGGCATCCGCCTTTACGACCGCCATTATCTTTGTGCCGCCTACAAGTGAGCGCACCAAGCCAATGTTATGCTCAACCGCATCAAGATCAATAAGTGCCCATGTACGGCGCAGATAATTCATTCATTATTCTCCGTAGCACACAGGCTTAAAAATAAACCTGTGTTATTGCTTTGCCGCTTTTTTGTTCTGATACCAAACCCACAGCGGCCCTGCGATACAAATAGTCGAATAAACACCGCTTATCATACCTATTATCATGGGGAATGCAAACGACAGAATGGAGGTTACATTAAACACGAGTGCAACCACGCAGATAGTCGCAAGCGCCAGAACGGTTGATATAGTTGTATTGATAGAGCGGGTGAGTGACTGGTTAATACTCTTGTTGACAAGCTCATTCATGTTAAGCTTCGCACCGTAGATACGCTCGTTCTCACGGATACGGTCGTATATGACGATGGTGTCGTTTATCGAGTAGCCGAGAATTACGAGAAGCACTGCAATAAAGTTGTCGCCCAGGGGGATTCTGAATATAGTAAATGTTGCAAATACGATAATAAGGTCATGTAATAGCGCCACTACCGCCATAACACCGGCAGACCATCCGCCGATTCTGCGGAATCTAATCGCAACATACAAAACAATGAGAATCGCCGCCAGAAGCACCGCTACCAGACATTTTACGAAGAACTCGCGTCCGATAGTCGGGTCAACGTTACTGGAAGACAGAACGCTTATGTTGCTGTCCGGGAAACGCTCACGCAGTGAGTCAGTCATGGACTGCTGACGATCGGTAGTTAAACCCTTCTCGGCGTTTAGGGAGACAACGAGGGTCTTTTCGCCCGATGCGACATTTATATTCTCCCGCACCGTCACACCCTCGGACACGGCAGAACCCGCCGCCGCCTGTGCATCGTCCAGTGAGACTTCACCGGTGTAGGAATAGGTAACAATCGATCCGCCGGTAAACTGAATGTCCAGCTTAACGCCGAATACCGCCGCTATAATGATAAATAACGCAATAATACTGCCCGAAACAATGAGGAACTTATTTCTATTCTCAACAAAACTAATCATTTCACCTTACCTCCGTACAGAGACACCTTGCGAAAACCTTTCCAGGTCGCAACCGACGTCAGCATGATTCTCGTAAACAGCACTCCAATTAAAAGGTTCAGTATAACGCCCACCAACAGTGTATAGCCAAAGGAGTAGATAACTCCGGCAGTGGAGGGCCCGAATATTGAGAGTACAGGTGAGAGAATACGTGCAAACAGTGTATCGGGAGGTCCGAAAGCGCCCATTAGAATTATTGCAACAATGATAACCGTTACGTTACCATCTAATATGGCTGAAAATGCGCGGGAATATCCGTTTTTGATAGAGCCGTCAAGGGTTTTTCCCAGCCTTAGCTCCTCCTTGATACGCTCTGCACCAATGATATTTGCGTCCACGCCGATACCTATTGACAGGATGATACCCGCAATACCCGGCAGTGTCAGTGTAAATGACACTGCCGGGTATTGCGGGAAGAAACC
>CAYSTR010000049.1:0-11187 GCA_964433745.1 uncultured Oscillospiraceae bacterium
TTGCTATCGTTGAGCGTCTGTAGGTATAATATTTGGAAAACAGTAAGACAAATAAGTCATAAAATTTACTATTGTCTGTTATCCGGCTTACAGCCTCCATAATCGCATCAGGATAGTGGCTGTTTTGGGCAATTTCCCACAGCTTTGCTTGATCAATTGTTTTTTGAACGTTTTTCAATCTTTTCTCGGGATTTTCCGCATCCCAACCCGGCGTAAATAAGCTCATATCAACCTATCCTCTATATTTGTTCAAACCAGCTGCGTATTTCTCTTCCGAATTCTTTAGTTTCATTTTTCGGCTGAACCAATCGTCCATTAATATAACTTGTAGGAACCAGTACAGATGTCGGTGCATTGTCGCATATGTCTGCGACTAAAAGTAGAAAATAGTTCTGTTGCTCCTCATTTTCAATTTTTCGTATATAATCGACAATACGTTTGATTCTTTTTAGCATATTGCTCTCTGTAACAAAGCCTTGGTCGGCTATTATGTTACTATACCTTCTATATTCATTCTTGATAGCTTCTACTGCTTGCTCAATTGCCTCGGCATACAATTTCTGTTGAACTAATTTATCATTTATATTGTCAATCAATTTTGCTCTTATCTCAAAATAGTTGCCATACTCTCTAAACCTTGGCTGTAGTTCCGCTGACCGATAGATTCTTTCACAAATGGTTGAATCGGTTATCCTATCCAGTGCTTTGATCCAACCAGCTTGTTCAGTTAGAACAATTTTATATAACCTCTCTTGGTCTGTCATTTTTGAAATTGCTTGTGTACGTTTATTGATATATTTTTCACCAAACGATTTGTAAAACCAACGATAACGATTGAGCCGTTTAATAAGTTTCCACATACCCATGCCTCCTTAATCATGCCTTGATTGTTCAGTGTCCTTTCACGAAGCCGGCCTACTTTCCGTCCCGTCAATCCGCACCCGCCATAATGCGTCGTCGTCAGCGTTTATATAGAAAACCCAATCGCCTGCAACGGAAAATTGCTCTGTGTATGAGCTTGTTAGCACAAACCTTTCACCATCAAAGGTAGCAAAATTAAGGCTGTGTTTATCATTGGGGCTAACATAGAAAACACCTCTTTGATCAGCCACGATATGGCTGGCACTAGGTGTGTTGGCAATCGACTGTGTTCTTCCCGTTTTCAGATTTGTTGCAACAATGCCGCCCGGAAGCTCGTAATAAACGTTATCATCAAGTACGCTAAGCCAGTTGGAATCTGCTTCATTTAACGTTACTATTGTGCCGTCGTCCATATCCGCCATGCGAAGCATTCGACCGTTTTTTCGTCGCAAAAAACCATGTGATTTCCGGCAAGATTGAGGTAAAGTATGCCGCTTAGATCGTTTACCTTTTCCAAGCCGCTGCCGTCAAGCTCTGCGCGATACAGACACAATTCATCGAGCATATTCTTAAAGTAAAACCTGTCATTATGTACGATAAACGATTCCATCCTGCCGCTTAAAACCAGATATGATTCTCCAGTTTCTAGATCGATCTCGTGAATTCCCGTGGGGGCAGCGCAATAGAGCGTATTATTATAGTAATTTAAGCATTTTGCATTGGCTAATTTAGCTACAGGAATTGCATTTTGCCCGTTTAAATCCATGCTCCATATCTCCTCTTTTCCCGTAAAGAAAATACGATCATCCGCTAAAACCGCATAACCTTTATTCGCAATGTTACCGGGCAGGTTTCCGTTAGTTGATGTAAAATCCAGTTCCTTTTCTTGCGTGGGAGCAGAGGAGTTATCCGCTGCTTGTATTTCATCTTCACTGTCAGGTTCTGTGCTTGTAACGCTGGGAACAATTTCTTTAGTTTTTTCTGCCGGTATGGGTTTTGGGAAGTAGTAAATGAAAGCGACAACCAATAGTGATAATATCGATAATCCTGTGATAAATGCCTTTCTCTTGTTGTTTTGGGGTTTATTATTTTTACTGCCCCGAATAAGCTCTAAAACCTCCGCAATACTTTGCGGTCGAGTGTCCGGGTCAAAGGCTGCGCATTTTTGAATAAGTGATAAAAGATGATCACTAAGTCCGACATTCTTAATATCCTTTATCGAGGCACTGCCTGTTGCCAAAAAGAGCAGTACAATTCCAAGCGAATAAATATCTGCCACCTGCGCTGTCTGCATGAAGCCATAGGATTCGGGTGCGGCGTAGCTATCTGTAACGATGATTGTCGTGTCCTGCCTTTGCCCCTCTTTATGCAAACGAGAAGTGCCAAAGTCGATGAGTTTAATGTAGCCGTCTGTTGTTATGATGATATTTTGCGGCTTGATATCCCGATGAATAACGGGAGGGTTTTGAGAGTGCAAATAGGTGAGAATATCGCATAGTTTGTGTGCAACATTGTAAATATCAGTTTCAGAAAAAACACCGTCCGACTTCACCGCTTCATAAAGTGAACGCCCGGCAAAATACTCGCGCACAAGAAACTTTCGCCCTTTATATTCACAGCTATCATATACTTTAGGGATACCGGGGTGGTTAAGCGAACGCAGCAGCTCTGCTTCGGCTAAGGCATCTTCCTCGGGGTAGTCGGTCGTTATACGCAAAAGAGCGGAAACGCTATCCGATTTACGGGAAAGCAAATACAGCTCCTTTTTGCCGTCCGCTCTTAGGCAGCTTTCAAAGGAATATTGTGAAAGCAGGGCAGGGGGTATATCGGCGTCTGCAACCGCTTCATTCAGCCCCGCACGATATTCTTTTTCAAAATCGGTGATTTCGTTCATACTCTGCTCCAAGTTAAATTACTTCTTTGAAAAAAGCATCTCTATATATCCCCAAGCTTTGTCAAAAGGAAATTCACCATATGCCGCATCAGCCCCTGCAACAATCGTTTTGGGAGGTGGGTTTGTATGCACCTTAATTGGTGGACTGGAAATACCGTTTTTCAAATCATACAGCATAAGAAATGCTGTCGTCGAATAGGCGGGCTTGTTGTTTTCATATTTGCCATATCGGCTGTACTCTGGATACATCGCAATAAAAAAATCACACTGACGCACATCGGCTTTGAAAATTTCTGCAAGTTCACTGTCCTCTCCGGTATAATACTGAGAACACCCCTCGTTTCTCATGCCGTCTTTACTACTGCCGACAAACTGCACGGCCATATTAGCTGTGCCGCCATACTGCGGTTCGGTCATTGTCTGAGGAAGGTCGGATGTGCGCAAAATCTGCCCAAGTGAGTAGAGATAACAGGCATTCGCAGCACGAACTTCGCTATCCTCAAGCCCCTCATATGGATCATAGCTTGCTGCTTCACGTCCGTTAATGGTTTTGATATTAGGCATATCCTGTGCCACAAGCGCAAAATAGGCAGTCAATTCCGGCGCACCCTCGTCTGTCACCAGCACATCTTCGATCGACTTAACCGTTTTTAGGTATTCGCAGTTGTAATAACGGGTGACATCACGAAACACAAGCTTTTTTGCATTAGGGTACGTTATTAGGTTATTGAGTGTATAATCGTCCTTAGCACTTGAACCAACCAAATCGCCGTAATATTCAACCTCATCAACTGACCAAAGCTGCGGGTCATCTGCTTTCGGGATTTGTGTTCTTGCATAATCAAATCCGATATATACCTTTTTTAGGAATGGTAAATCTTTTATACGTTCTATGGTTATTTTTCTAAAACCGTTAATATTAAGCCCCAAGTAGGCGCAATTAAGCTCCGTTATTAGATTAATATCTGCTGCGTCAATCGATAATCCCGCTACATTCTTTCCATTTAATGCCTCACATAAGATGGGTTTAAGCATTTCATTATCTTTAGATGAACTGGTAAACAACTGTAAATAACTGCCATTATCGGTTACTTTTGCGTAGCTGCTGCTCCCGGCATTTTCAAAGAATTCGTTGATATAGTCTGCTAATGCGGTAAGATCAGTAGGATCGCCCATCATGCCCAAATATTGCTCATTTGGTCTTGATAAGTCGGGGGAGGGAAGCACCGGCAGTGTCAAAGGTGTGCTCGATTGTTCTAAGTAGGATATTCCTAATGGAATGCTGGGGAGCGGAGTTCCAATAAGGCTAAGGGGCATCATGGTTATAAAACACAGGGCTGCCGCTAACCACAGCCACAGAGCTTTCTTCTTTTTTACGCTACGAATGATCGCAATAACGGAGAGCACTACAAATACGATAGCTAAAAACGCTGTCAATAGAATAATTCCGGTATTCATAAAATGCCTCCTATCGGATTTGCAAAGCCATTGCATATCTCGTGGTAATGCCTCATTTGGATTATTTATTCAGCCAATTTCCAATTCCATTGTACATAGACGATAGCTGGTTCTATACTTCAATAATTGTAAAACTCAAATTTACCAAACGGTCCAAACACCCTGCTACTAGCTTCAACATTCGGTCTGAATGGAGGTTTTCCGCTTCTTCTGTCCAAATCCCGCTTAATTACATCCGCAATGAATTGGGCATCCATAGGATATGGTGACCTGCCTATGGCAATGATTTTGCATGTACGGTAAACTCTATGCTCCACAGGACTGATCTCATCACAGAGCACCTCTCCAGTGCCAATATCATAGCTTATTTGAACAAGTTTTGTTGGTCTTGCTTTTTTTGCTTTACGCGCAGCTTCATTCAAATTTAACATTTGAATTCCGTATGTCCATATTTCACTTTCTTCTTTTTTCTTTTTGAATAATCCCATGAAATAACCCTCCGTTCCAACATTTTGTATTAAGATATGTTTTTAAAATATAAAACACAGAGCCGCCGCTAGCCACAACCATAGAACTTTCTTCTTTTTCACACTGCGGTTGATCGCAATAACCGAGAGTGCTACAAATCCGATAGCTACAAAAGCAGTCAATAGAAATTCATCTCATCAAAGCCTTATCATCGTAATGATTGCATTGCAAAATAGGAGAATCGGATTTTGGCAGCTTACCTCTATAATGAAAATCCGAGCCGTTGTAAGCCTTAGCCTTAAGCTCCTTCAATAATACAAACCTTTTTCCGTCCTCGAAGGGTATTTTATTACTGTTTTTGAATTCATAGCCGTCAAGTAAATGTGCATAACGGAAAAAGGAATCGGGGTAGCAAACCGGGTGTGACATAATGACATATCCCCCCAAAGCGTGTGCCGACGAAATGAACTTATCGACAGGCGTCTCTGCCGAGTATTTCGGCAGGGCATCTATACCTAAACACAGCAGATGGACTTCATTTATACCGATCTGCTCATTAGGATCACAAACGGAGCACTCTGCGCCTGTTATTATTTTGATGGGCAGCTTTGCAAGCTTCACATACTCCATCGCATACAGGCTTGCCTGTATCATGTCGTGGTCGGTAAGTGCGATGCAGTCAAGCTGCCGCTCAAAGCAGCACCAATCCACCACAGAGCGGATATTATTTTTATCCTCTTCATCAAGCACTACTTCTGAAAAGCCATCAGTCATAGCAAAATAATATTTATGATCGAGGGGGTGAATGTGCAGATCCGAAGTCATAAGGCTTCACTCCAGTTTCAAGTAAAATGCTTTTTAGGATAGTTATAAACGTTCTTTTATGAATGTTGATATGGAAGGTGCGCATGATCATTTTTTATTCTTCCAACCGTCAATATCATCCCACCATGAAAATATTTCTCCCACATGTCCCTCTCGGCTAACTTGTCGCATTAGTTGATAGCCACCTTGTTCATATATTCGTTTCCCAACTTCAATCAGTGCTGGGCGACAAGCATCCGTATACTGCGTATCCCAATTACCCTCTTGGTCACTTACTCTCCAGGAATGCCTTTCCATGATCTGCTTAATTTCTTCCACATAGTATTTTACGTAATAGGCATATGATTTCACGACTTTTGGTTTTTCTTTATTTCTTATCGCTCGATGCAGGAGCGCGGTATTGTTTGTTCTACGTGCGAACTCTTCCAAAATAGTGGGATTCGTTATTTTAGCAATTGCATACTCACGAACCTCAGGCAATTTTATCGCAGCTATGATTGAAGCGATTTTTCTCTGATCCGCAATTTGGTCAATAGCATGTTTGGCTTTTTCGGCATCTTTACCATACCATGGACTTTTGGCAACGTAAATGACAATAAAAATAGAAATAATAATGAAAGATAATCCTATCACCCATAAATAGTCCGTGAAACCCACGATCAACCCTCCATGATCTGTTTTAGCCATGATGACAATAAATGGTATTATTTTATTCGACAAGCTTTGCTTCTCCCGATTTGATGCCCTTTGTGTACAGCACTTGTCCCCACGTTTCTTCGGGTCTTGTGGACGGTGACGGACATAGTGACTTTAACTGCTGCACACCATACTTCAGCGCTTCAAACCCATAGCTGTCATACGCTTTGTTGCCGGCAGCCATTACCTTTTGATATTCTGAAGACTGCATCGAAAGCCCTGTGCTTTTAAGCCTTCGGTAAATAGGTAGTAGCTCATTGACGATTGCATCCATGTCCTCTTTTGTTTCCTTGCTCAAATTGTATTTTTCCATGATTGTTCCCCCTATTTTTAGTTATGATTATATTGCTTAGTTACAGTATAAGTCTAATTCAAAATGCTTTGGTCTGCTCGTAGCAGACATTTTTATTTTGCTTTTTTACCACCAACATGATATAATGTTAATGTAGTACCCTACGCTGAAAGGGCGATATCATGAACGACAATCATACAAATCTTGATACCAAGGCAATGAATCAGCTGTTAAAGGGGGACACCTTCCCCGAAGGAGATACGGACATTTTTCTTGGTAGCAATATAAAGTCTTTTTTTGACGAGCTTTTAGCTAAATCCTCCCTAAAGAAAAGTGATGTCATTCGAGAAGCTAATATCGCCCGCACCTATGGTTATCAAATACTAGAGGGCTCGCGTATTGCCAACCGTGATTATTACTTGCGCATTGCCATTGCGATGAAGCTTGATCTTCGCGAGGCTCAGCGTTTGCTAGCCATTACACAGACGGGCGCATTGCATGCTTTAGTGAAACGCGATGCCGCAATTATCTTTGCAATAAACCATAACTACGATAACATCGAAACTTACGAATTTATGACTAAGCTTGGTCTGCCAACCTTAGAAAAGGATGAAATATAGTAATAATTCTTACTATGTATTTAAAAGTAGGTTCACAATCCCGCTACTTTAATAAATCCTAAAACAGAAGCAATTTAGAGTATTCTAATACGAACGAAATAACTTGCTTTTCTTTTGTAAATAGTGTAAAGAAGTTTCCTACTATCGACTTAAAAACTATAATTAGTATATACCTAATTGGATATATTTTCAAGCATTAATTAAATTCATATTATCTAGCCGAAAGGTTAGTTTACGCTACTGGCAAGAAATGGCCCTTGGTATACCAAAGGCCATTTCTTGCTTCGATTTCCCTAACGGTCAATCTCACAAAAATTTGCTTGTTGGAGCGAATCGCAGCTCCCTGTGTATGCACCTTTCGGCATACTTTTATCATCCTTTATTGAGCCTTGATAGCAAAAAATCTATGGTTTCGCTCTGCTTATTACATCTAAAAGGATTTTTGCAATCACTGCAAAGCGTTCATCTTCGGTTATTACGTTCAATCCACCACTTTTATGGATCACTGTATCGGTGTTAGCTTCTATATAGTAGTAACTACCATCAAGAGTATCTGTATCTATTTCTTCCGGTAAAGAGGAAAAGTCGTTGTCTGCTAATGACTTTTGGATGAACAAGAAATCCTCTTTGCTTACATTTAATTCCTCCGATGAAATAAGGTCATCGTCAAACACATAATACTCTTCTTTCAGAACGCTTCCGTCCTCAAAAACAGTAATTTCTGTACGAATCATCTCGTCATAATCACCGTAGGATGGGGAAGTGGAGTACTTGATACTCTGCTTTTTTACCCCAATATCTTGTGCAATCAAATCACCATCTGAATTTTCCGCCATACAAGAGCAGAGCAGCAGAGTTATTGCTGCAATTACAGTCAAGATAGAAAAAAGCTTTACCCTGGTAAATTTTTTGCGGCTCATTAGGTTCCCTCCTAAACAGATTTATTGCATTATTCTCGAAAAAAGCGGCAGCCATATTGCCAGCAAGGCAATTAAAATCATCTGTAAAATAGCCGTGGATTTTATCATATCCTTCATGGAATAGTAACCAGTAGTGTAGGTTAGCAGCGGAACGGAGTCAATCGGTAATAAATAGCAGTTTGCTGTGCAGAAAGCGAGTGTCAAAATAAGTAGTGCAGGCGGCGCTCCTTGTAAAACCGCCACAGATATGAGTGGTGCAGAAAATACTGAAATCATAGCAGGAGCAATGGGTATTAAAATAAGCATAAAGAACACAAAGGCGGCTGTTAATCCGATAAGTAACCAAAGCGGAAGACCTCCACTTCTGGTAAAGAAAATTCCGGCTAACCAGTCACTGACACCGTTTTTAATCATAGCACCACCCATGGATAGTGCAGCTCCTTGAACGAACAGAACATCCCAGTTTATAACCTTCCCTATGCTATCCGGCTGCAAAACTTCAAGTCCGGGCAAAAAGCATAATACAGCTCCGATAACCGCAACAACATAAATATCAATGGATGAAAACCATGAAGATAATACCCATAACACTACCATGCAGGTCAGTATGCGCAAAAAGATTCGTTCGCTTCGCAGCAGTGTTTTTGGCGGTGCTATCTCTTCGGCATACTGGGTCAAGGTGTCTTTTTCTAGTTTAGGTATGTCATAAATGCGTGTTATTACAAACCATGCGATAGGTAAAAACACGGCCGTTAGCGGTATTCCCACACACATCCATGTTACAAAGCTTATAGTTATTCCTGTTTGCTTTTGCAAGAGTTCAATTGCGAGCATGTTAAGCGAAGAACCGGCTGGTGTCATCATTCCTCCGATCATGCTGGAAATTGCGACAGCAATCATAAGCGGCTTTGCCATCCTTTTTCGCTCTGATTCATCCTTAAAAAGGCTTAAAATACCATGGGCAACCGATAAAAAGATAGCCGTAGTTGGAATGTTAGAAATCACCGAGGAAAACAATGCCTCGCAAATCATCAAGGCTAAAACAAGCACCTTGGTATTACTGGAAAAATGCTTTAATAGAATCCCCACTACCCTTTTAGATAGTGGGGTACTGGAAAAGGCCTCTGAAATGCAAAAGGAAGCAATGGTAAAATATAGAACGGGGGTTGCAAAGCCGAGCAGCGATTCTTGAAAGCGCTGTGTCACGGACAACTGTGGAGATATTGCTAAGGTAGCAACGCATATCACCGGCAGGGGTAGCGGCTTTGTGATTAATAGCATCAGAAAGAATATCGTCAATGCGATGGTGTTTTTCCCTATAATAGTAAGTCCCGGTAATGGGGGGAGTATGGTAAAAACAACAAGGACAAAAACCGATACCCCAATGTTCTTCATTTGTTGAATCTTCATAACTTAAACTCGAGTATATACCGCTGCGGAATAAACTGTCCTTCTCTTATTAAGGTAAACCCATATTGTGAGAGCTGTGTTATCACCAATTCTTTAGAGATGGCAGAGCCAAAGTATGCCGGTTTGGTTATCTCGTTGTCTACGATAATCAAACGACCACCCGGCTTTAATGCGCGTTTAATACTGTCTATAAAGGCGTCCTTTACAAACTCAATGGACGCAATGTACACCGCATGATACATCGAACACATAAACACTGTGTCAACGCACCTGTCCGGTAAGCCGCAGTCATTCAGCCTACCAATCATAGGGATAATGTCCAACGCATATTTTTCCCTCATGACCTCAACATAGGACAAGGCTTCCTTGTTCATTTCGGTGGCATAGACTGTTGCACCCGAAAGCTTTGCAAACCGATAGGTAAAATACCCGCTGCCGCAGCCGATATCCGCAATTGTTTCACCGGGCTTTATCCCAATAAAGCTTAGCATTTCTTCAGTCTTTTCCCAAGCATGTCTATTGGGATTGTTGAACGTGATATATTCGCTTATCTGGGTAAGGTTAAGGGGCGGCTCATCATATGGCGTGGTTAGTTCATATTTATGTCTGACATAACGCTTTAAAAGCGAAAAATTCTCACTGCCTAAAAGCGCAAAGAAATCCGTCGACAGATTATCAGCAAGCATACTGCTTTTACCTGCTTCGTCAGCAAGCAGATAACGGCAAAACCATGTAAACGCAGTGTACTCATCACCAATACGCTCGGTGGGAATTAGCTCGTTATATGTATCTAAGGCGGCTGTTACGCACTCTTTAGTCTGCTCCTCCAGCGCCCCTAAAAATAGCTTTGCGGCTTTTTGACCCCGTCCAGTAAATCCGGCAGTTGGAGCGGCATCGGCGATACGATAGTTTACAAGCGAAGCTGTCGATTTCACGATAATTCCTTCTACAGCTTTACTGTCAGGTATAACAGATCCTTGCTTGCCGGTATATTCAAATACCAATACATAGCGCTGTATTGTAAACTGAAAGCTTTCACGCAGTGCGAATCCATAATGCCATAATTGGCTGATAATCAAGCTTTTTGCAATGTATGGCCCATGATATGGGAGCTCGCCGTCCTCTACAAGATCATTATCCACAATAATGAGTTTGCCGCCGGGGAGCAGTGCATCAATAATGCTGCCTATATAGGCATTGCGCTCCTCCTCGGTTAAGGCAGCATACAGCACATGATAAAGCGAGCACATAAAAACAACGTTCACACGAGCGCCGGCAGGTAACCCGATACCCTCTGTACAGCACGGCACAACTTCCACGTTGGTTTGACTGTAACACTCTACATATTTATTCAAATAATCAAGGTGCATTGGATTCGTTTCAATGGCATAAACCTTGCCGGAGTCTCCCGCTATCTTTGCAAATTTAAAGGAAAAATACCCCGGCCCTGCACCCACATCGGCTATCACATCCCCCTCTTTAATCCCTAACCGAATCAGATTTTCCTCTGTGTTTTCCCACCTGATTCTGTCGGGATTTGAAAAAAGGATAAAGTCCTCTAAGAAACGCAGATTGCGCCGTGCTTCTGTATCTCCAGATGGTATTTCTACAAAGTGATATTTATGCCCGATATACTCTTTGAGCTTGGCGAAGTTATTTTCTGATAACAGCTCATACCAACTCTCCACCTCCGGGTGGTCAAGAAACTTCCTTTGTTGTTCCATTGTCCCGAGGAGTAACCGG
>CAYSTR010000050.1:0-11163 GCA_964433745.1 uncultured Oscillospiraceae bacterium
GGACAGGCGCAGTTTTTGACCGTGATAAATGATATGAAGATCAAATAAAGGATGGTTTGAGCATGAATTTAGCTTCACGATTTCTGCCCCTGGCAGAGTTTAGCTCCTACGAGGATTTTAAGGCTAATTATAAGGTAACTGTACCCGAAAGATTCAACTTTGCTTACGATATAGTGGACGAGTACGCTCGTCTTGAACCGAATAAGCCCGCACTTCTCTGGTGTAACGACACCGACCCGGACAGGCTCTATTCATTCCGGGACATGTCACTTTTGAGCAACAAGGCGGCAAATCTCTTCCGTTCTATCGGCATAAAAAAGGGGGACGCGGTCATGCTCATGCTAAAGCAGCGGGCGGAGGCATGGGTGTGTATTGTAGCATTGCAAAAGCTGGGTGCTATCTGTATTCCCGCCACCTATCAGCTCACCCCAAAGGACATAGAATACCGCTGTAATGCCGCTTCGGTTAAGCTCATTGTGTCGGTGGACGAGGATGAGCTTGTAGGGTACATAGCGGATGCGAGAGACAGGTGCGAAACCCTACAGAATGTCTTTCTTGTAGGAGAAAATATCCGTGAGGGCTTCCTCGATTTTCGGAATATGATAGAGAGTGCGTCCGATTGCTTTGAGAGAGAGGACATAAAAAACTCCGACCCCATGCTCATATATTTCTCTTCCGGTACAACCGGAATGCCCAAGATGGTGCTTCACGACTTCGAGTATCCCTTAGGACACATTGTAACGGCTAAGTACTGGCAGTGCGTACATGATGAGGGACTGCACCTGACCGTCTCGGATTCGGGCTGGGCAAAGTTTGCTTGGGGTAAGATATTCGGACAGTGGATATGCGGTGCGGTCAATGTGGCATATGACACCGATAAGTTTGACGCGCACCTTATGCTGGGTGTCATGAACAGGCTGAAGCTCACGACATTCTGCGCCCCGCCCACGGTCTACCGCTTCCTCATTAAGGAGGATTTGTCGGCATATGATTTCTCGTCCATAAAGCACGCCTCCATAGCGGGTGAGCCGCTGAACCCGGAGGTCTACCACCGCTTTATGGAGCAGACAGGGCTTGCGCTGACCGAGGGATTCGGTCAGTCCGAGACCAGCGTGCTCATAGCAAACTTTCCATGGTTTTCCGTCAAGCCCGGCTCAATGGGTAAGCCCTCGCCGCTCTACGATGTGTCCATTGTGGACGAGCAGGGAAATGACTGTGAGGACGGTATAGTGGGAACTATTGTCGTGCGCAACATCGATAAAGCACACCCGACAGGACTGTTCCGCTTCTATCACCGTGACGAGGAAGCCAACAAAAGAAGCTTCAAAAACGGTGCATACTCCACCGGCGATACAGCGTGGCGGGACGCGGACGGATACTATTGGTTCGTAGGGCGTACGGACGATGTTATAAAGTGTTCGGGTTACCGCATAGGCCCGTTTGAGGTTGAGAGCGCCATGCTCACCCATCCCAGCGTTTTGGAATGTGCCGTCACCGCCGCTCCCGACCCTGTCCGAGGACAGGTCGTAAAGGCGACAGTGGTACTGGCGAGGGGCTTTACCGCCAGCGAGAGCCTTAAAAAGGAGCTTCAGGAGCACGTCAAGCGGGTGACTGCACCGTATAAATATCCGCGCATTGTGGAGTTTGTTGGTGAGCTTCCCAAGACCATAAGCGGCAAGATTCGCCGTGTGGAGATAAGAGACGCAGACGCTAATTAGTAGCATTTATTGTATTTTTTAGAGCAGGGGGTGACCCCTGCTCTAACTTCATTTAAACAATTATAGGCTACAGCCGCTCAGTGCGCTTTTTCGTAAGAACATACATGACAACAGACACGAAAAACGGTGCGGTAAGGATGCCCAACAGTCCAAACAGCTTGTATCCGACATACACAAACACGAGCACCGCCAGCGGATGAACGCCTATATTCTTACCCAGAATTTTTGGCTCAATGATGCTTCGTATTATAGAGATAACGGCTAGGAGCACCGTAAGCCCCGCCGCAAGACCAAAATTACCGTTTATAAGCAGTATGACAATCCACGGCACTAACGCTGCGCCAACTCCGAAAAACGGAAGAAAATCGAGAATGGCTATACCCAATGCTATGGGCAGTGGATAGTCTATACCTAATATGAGAAATCCTGTGAACAGCTCTGCTATTGTTATGAGCATGAGAAGAAACGAGGATTTTAGATAGTTAAAAAAGGTGCTCTCTAAAAACTGCTTAAAGGGCAGTATTTTTTTTCGTGTTCGTTCCGGTAGAAGCCCTGTCAGAAAGGTAGTAATCTTGTCATAATCTATCGTGAAATACATGCTGGACAGGATAACCGTGATGAGAAACAGCACAATGTCGGGCAGTGCTCCCGCTATGGATGTGATAATAGAGAGCGCCTTGCCGGAATATTCAGGTATTATCGAATTTATCTGCTCCATCATTGAGCCGGACATGTGCAGATAGTTCCGCGAGATAAAGTCCCACTGCTCGGTCAAAGCTTGCAGAGACGGCTCTATCTGATCCTCATATATTTGCGGGAGCGAGCTTAAAAAGGACATGAGCTGTGACACTGTAATGCTAAGTATAATCGTTATGAGCGATATGACCATGACGCAGAAGAAGAAAAATACAAATATAGAGCTGCCCTTTGAGATTTTCCCCGAGCCGGACACGCGTCTGGTCAGAGGACGCAGGAGAAATGCTATACCTAAGCCGATAAGTATGGGAGCTGTGACCGAGAACACGTACTTGTACGCCACGTATATGATAAGCAGTATCAGGGAGATATAGAGAGTATTTATAATAAATTCCTTTTTTCGTTCCATAAAAATCCCTCCCCGGTCTATTTTATGTCCGGGGAGGAAAATACATACTAGGAAATAATTAGGGAAATACTATTTTAAAAAGAAAACAGCAATAAAACATCGCGATTATTCCGCGAATGTTCTATTGCCATCTTATGCAGACGAACATTATACCGCTCTCTCCACCTTGCCCGAACGCATACAGCGGGTACATACGTAAACATGCCGGGGAGTACCCTCCACGAGCGCCTTTACGCGCTTGACATTGGGCTTCCAGGTTCTGTTGGAACGTCTATGTGAGTGGGACACCTTTATACCAAAGGTAACGCCCTTCCCGCAATAATCACACTTTGCCATGTTTGCACCTCCTTACATTCCGCTATTATAACACATAACTCGCAAAAAAGCAAGCATTTTTACTCAAAAACTTTTTCAATATTGTTAATAAAGAGCTTCCCGCCGGATTTTTTAAGTGTCACGGTCGAGACTCCCTTGTCGCCGTAGATGTTCTGGCTGTCCAGTGTGACCACAATGGTATCATCTGTGTCCGAAACAAGCTTCATTGTCGATATAAAATATTCATTCCCGCCGCCGCCGTCCGAGCTTATATCCATGTTAAGCTTGCCGTCAATATCGCGAAACTTTACATAGTCGCCCTCAAAGCCGTACTTATAAAACATCTCCTCGGCATACTCCTTGGTAAACACCTCTTCGGTAAAGACCTTCAAATCATCTGTGGTCTTAAACCGGCTGTCGGTCACGGGAACAAAGCACTGTCCATTTTCATCGGGCTTGTACTCTGCATCCTCTATCTCGATATTCCCGCGAAAGATTGCCGCTATCTCCTCGGACAGGGGTAAAAGCCGCTCTAGCTCAGACCTTATCGCGTCCTCGCTAAAGGATACGGTCTTTTCTGTGCCGTCACTGCCGCAGCCTGCGATGGTCAGCGTGAAAACTATTACTGAGATTAATAAGAATATCCTTTTCAATAATCATTCCTCCGTCTAAACTAGATAGATATCTTATTGGCCATTTCGTATAGTGATTTATCAAATTCGCGTGTCATCTTGAGTGCTTCGAGAATATCATAATCAACGATATCATCGCCCTTTAAGCAAACAACACGGTTGCCGATACCCTTATCTAAGAGCTCTACGGCGTGGTATCCCATGCGGGACGCAACCACCCTGTCGCGTACGGTGGGAGTTCCTCCGCGCTGAACATAGCCTAAAATGGTGGCGCGGGACTCTACACCCGTGACCTCCTCAATGCGTTTTGCCAGATCGTGGGCGGTTATCTCCCCTGTACCCTCGGCTTTAATGATGATAAAGTGTGCCTTGTGCGCCGTGTAGGCAAGCTTCATCTTGTCAATAATGTCACGCTCAAAGTCATAGGGAATCTCAGGAACCAGCACCGCCATAGCTCCGCAGGCAATACCCGATTGAAGAGCTATATAACCGGCATGTCTGCCCATAACCTCGACAATAGAGCAGCGGCTGTGGGACTCGGAGGTATCTCTTATCTTATCCACATTGTCCATAACGGTATTGATGGCTGTATCAAAACCGATGGTGTAGTCGGTACAGGTGATGTCGTTGTCGATTGTGCCGGGGATGCCGATACAGGGTATGCCGCGCATAGATAGGTCACGCGCACCGCGGAACGAGCCGTCACCGCCTATGACGACAATACCGTCTATTTTAAGGTTTAGGCAATTCTGTATCGCCTTACTCATGCCCTCCTCTGTCTTAAACTCCATCGAGCGGGCGGTTTTGAGTACCGTACCGCCGCGGTTTATGATGTTCGAGACCGAGCGAAGATTCATCTCAAAGCAGTCGCGGTCGATAAGCCCCTTATATCCCTCGCGTATGCCTAAAACACGAATACCGGCGGCAATGGCAGAGCGTGTCACCGCTCTTACAGCCGCATTCATGCCTGGCGCGTCGCCGCCGCTTGTCAGTACACCTATAGTAGTGGGTTTTTTATTCATATTATTAAAGCCTCCCATGGATTTTAGCTATCTGCATTCATATCTATTATACAACAATCTCTTACAAAAAAACAAGTGGCAGAACCTTATAATATTCTCATAAATATGGATTAATCTCTCATTACGACATTTTCATCCCCCGCTGCTTCACGCAGTGAACGTAAAAGCTCCTCTGTGACCGTCACCCAGAGCTGACCGGGTGCTTTCGCCAGCTTCTTCTCATCGGAGAAATACATAAAAACAGGCACATCCCCCCTGTTTTCGGTAAGAATAGGGCATACATGCTCAAATTCACGGCTGTTTTTCGCCGGAAGCTTAATATAAAGCCCAGACTTCTCATTATTCCCGCCATTTAGTGAGGTTGTGCCCACCACAGGTGAATCCGACACGGGGGCGGGGAGGATTTCGGAGCAGAGCAGCTTGCGTTCCTCTTCTGTCACGGACAACCGCCCGGAGCAGATGAGTACATCGTCGCCGTCAATGAGCGTGCGGCAATGCTCGTAGACAGAGGGGAAAACCAGCGCTTCCAGCTCGCCCGACATGTCCTCCAGCGTGATGAATGCCATTAGCTCGCCCTTTTTCGTGACATTCGTCTTTCTAGCGGTGACTATGCCAAGCACCGTCACCTGTGTACCGTCTAGGCTTTGTCCCTCGTCCCCTGTCAGTCTGCCGATGGGGAGGGCGGCGTTTCGGTCGTAGAGATGGCTGTATCCGAGGATGGGATGCCCCGACAGATACATGCCTGTCGCTTCCTTTTCCATTGTCAGCTTCTCTTTTGAGGAGAATTCATCGTAGTGGGTAAAGGTATATTCCTCGATATTATTGCCAAAGGATGCAAATATATCCATCTGCCCCTCGATATAATAACGCTCCTTGGAACTCACACGTTTTAGTATGATATCAAGGTTTAACATCATCGTCCGGCGGTTTTCCTTCATACCGTCAAACGCCCCTGCGCGTATGAGGTTTTCTACAGCCCGCCGGTTGAGAGCGGTCTCGCCGTTGTCTGCAGATTTCATTCGCTTTAGAAAATCGTAAAGGTCGAGAAACCGTCCGTTCCCACGCTCTTTTATTATATCGTCTATAAACCCGCGTCCAATGTTCTTGACCGCCAGAAGCCCGAAGCTGATGGTATCACCTGTCATGGTAAAGCTCCACATACTCGTGTTTATGTCGGGCGGGAGCACCTTTATCTTGAGCTTTGCACATTCGCCCATGTATTCGGTGAGCTTTGATGTGTGGTAGAGCACACTCGTCATGAGCGCCGCCATGTATTCGGCGGTGTGGTGACATTTAAGGTAGGCGGTCTGGTAGGACACCACTGCATACGCTCCGGCGTGGGACTTGTTGAATGCATAAGCGGCAAACCCCGCCATCTCGTCAAATATATCATTTGCGACCTCTTTGCTGACACCGTTCTTTATCGCCCCCGCCACAAAGCCCTCCCGCTCTTTCTCCATGACATCGGCCTTCTTCTTACTCATGGCACGGCGTACAAGATCGGCACGTCCGTATGAGTAGCCCGCCAGTGAGCGGCAGATCTGCATGACCTGCTCCTGATAGACGATACATCCATATGTCACCTTTAGTATGGGCTCAAGAAGCGGATGCTTGTAGCGCACGTGGGAGGGATTTTTCTTGTTGTCGATATACTTGGGTATGGACTCCATAGGTCCCGGACGATAGAGTGAGATAATCGCTATCAAGTCCTCGATGGATTCAGGTCCTAGCCCCATGAGCACACCGCGCATACCCCCCGACTCGAACTGGAACACACCCTCACTCAATCCCTGTGAGAGCATATCATAGACGGCACGGTCGTCCAATGGGATGTTCTCGATGGAGAAATCCGGCTGTCTGTGCCTTATATACCCCTCGGTGTCGGCTATGACGGTGAGAGTGCGAAGCCCCAGAAAATCCATCTTGAGAAGTCCTAATTCCTCTAGGATGTTCATGGGGTACTGGGTGACTATGGTCTGCTCGTTTCGGGCAAGCGGCACATAGTCGCTCACCTCACCCCTTGTGATAACCACCCCGGCGGCGTGTGTGGATGAGTGGCGGGGGATGCCCTCCAGTCCTCTCGCCGTGTCAATCAGCTCCCGAAACTCCCGCCCATACACCGCCTTCAGATCGGGGGACAGCTCAAGCGCACGGTCAAGCGTAATCCCCAGCTCGAACGGAATCATCTTTGCCACCCTGTCCACGCTCTGATAGGGGAGTCCCAGAGCGCGCCCTACGTCCCGAATCGCCGCACGCGCCGCCATAGTCCCGAATGTGATAATCTGCGCCACGTGGGATTGTCCGTACTTCTCGTTCACATAATCTATGACCTCGCCCCGCCGCTCGTAACAAAAATCTATGTCAAAGTCGGGCATGGATACGCGCTCGGGGTTGAGAAACCGCTCGAACAGAAGATCATACCGCATAGGGTCGATGTTCGTAATATATAGGCAGAAAGCGGCAATACTGCCCGCCCCCGAGCCGCGCCCGGGTCCTACCGGAATACCCTTGCTTCGGGCAAAGCTGATAAAGTCCGCCACAATGAGAAAATAGTCAATGTATCCCATGCGCTCGATAACCGACATCTCCATGAGAAGCCGCTCACGGTAACCGTCTGGGGGGGTGTCTCCGTATCGCTTATGAAAGCCCTCATTGCAGAGACGGATAAAATATGTCTTGTTGTCCTCACCGGTGGGGGCGGTGAACAAGGGGAGCTTGGACACGCCGAACTCGAAGCTCACATTGCAACGATTGGCTATTTCCGCTGTATTGTGTACAGCTTCGGGACAGGACGAAAAGAGCGATAACATCTCGTCCTCACTCTTAATATAGAACTCGTCTGTACCCAGTGCCATGTCGTTTTGTTCGTTTATCGTATGGTTGGTGGAGATACAGTTTAATACCTTTTGCGTAAAGCTGTGCTCGCGCTTAATGTAATGCGCATCGTTCGTGGCGGCAAGGGGGATGCCGGTCTCCTTTGACAGGCGCATTAGAAGCGGTAGTATGCGCTTTTGCTCCTCCAAACCGTGGTTTTGTATCTCTATGAAGAAGTTACCCTTACCGAAGATACCCTCATAGTCGTGCGCGACACGTTTAGCTCCCTCATAATCTCCGCTCATGAGACGGTCGGGCAGCTCCCCCGCTATACATGCGGACAGGGCAATAAGCCCCTCACTGTAGAGCGCGAGCACCTCTCTGTCCACGCGGGGACGGTTGTAGAAGCCCTCGGTAAACCCAATGGAGACAAGCTTAATGAGGTTCTGGTAGCCGGTTTCGTTCTCACACAGAAGCACGAGATGAAAGGGGGATTTGTCCTCCACAGTCTTGTCGTGGCGGGTGCGGGGAGCGACATACACCTCACACCCGATAATGGGTTTAATCCCTGCCGCCTTTGCCTCCTTGTAAAAGGTCACCGCTCCGAACATGACTCCGTGATCGGTCACCGCTACAGCCGTCTGCCCTAGCTCCTTAACACGGCTGACCAAATCCTTTATACGGCACGCACCGTCCAATAGACTAAATTCCGAATGAACATGCAGATGTGTAAACATGCTAAGTTATTGCTTCCTCTATAAAATTAATAATCTCTGTCTCCCCGCTTGGTGAAAGCCTTATGCTCTTTACCTCATACCCTCGCAGACTGACCGGTATCTCTCTCCCCATAAAGGTCACAGCCGTGTCCGTGCCAATACCGTCCGTCTCATACATCCGCAGGACAAAGCCGTCACCGTCCTCGCTCTTTTTAATAGCACTAATAATGACATTAGGTGCTAAAGAGGATGCATATCCCGCCGTCAGCGGAAGTAAACCCTTGTGGTAGGTCTCAAACAGCGATATAACAGGCTGATTGAGAATAGAGCTAGTCTTTATTATACCCGCATAATCGGGTGAACCTATCTGCGGCTTTATTATATAGCTAAACTGCTGTATACCTATGTCCATGTACTCACAGAACTCGTCGCGGTGACCGTAGTGGTCGGCGTACAAAGCACTGCGGACGGCGGTGACCGAAAGCTGTGAACCATTTACCGAGTAGCTGTATTTTGCGTTATTGATGACGGTAAGTCCTATTTTTCCGTCCTTACTCTCGCCTGTGAGGTTGACAAAGCTGTGCCCCGGTTCTTCATGCATGTCGTGATCGCGTGTGATTAGTCCGTAGGGCTGCTCGTAGGTCGCCTTAACCCCATCTGCGGCGAGCGGGAATATAAGCTTTAACATGCGGTTTTCCTCGCGCCAGTCCAGCGTGACCTTGACATGAAGCTCCTCACTGCCCGCGTACAGCGTAAAGTCCTGTATGAGGGTGGATGTGCGGTAACGCGCCTTGACCCTTATTGTGGCTCTCACCGCGCCGCGCTCTGTGACGGTCACGGACGCATCCTCGAACTGCCCGATAACACGGTTAAACTCAAATATGCCGTGCGCCCACGTATCGGCGTGAGAGCAGTCGATAACCTCGCTTATCGCCCCGCGCCCTGCGATTATCTGTATGCCCTTGCAGACAAGACTGTCTATCGCGCCTGTGTACATGTCAAACGAAACGGTTATGTACTCGTTTTTCAGCTCGTTATTCGTCACGAATACGCGTTTTTCATAGACCGCCTCGGGCTTTTTGTGCATGAATCCCCAGTAGATGCGGTATCCCAGAGCCGGAAGCTGTGCTAAAAATACGCTATTATACTTGTCGTCCCCGTTGGTGCGGGAAGCGCGAATATCTTGAATGGGTATAATATTACCGTCGCTGTCGGTGACCATGCTCTGGTGATAGGAAAGCTCCACCGGTGCTGTTACCGGGAATGTGTGCGGGTTGAACACGAATATGGGGACACCGCCCTGCTCCTGCTCCCATGTAAGGAAGCTAAACTCCTTAGTCAGCCGAAGCTCGCGGCTTCCCATGGTGTCCACCGCCCAGCTTATCTTCTGGACGGCGGCATTTAACTGCTCGTCTGCAATGCGCATAGCCTCGCCGTACATATAAGCAGCGTCCTCGTAGGCCTCCTTAATACTGCACCCTCCCATAATGTCATGGAACTGGTTAAACAGCACATCGCACCACGCCCGCCTAAACGCGCCCTTGTCATAGGGGAGGTTCAAAAGCTCATGTGCCACCGACACCGCCCTCTCCGCCGCCGCCAGACGGTACTCCGTTCTGCGGTTGAGTGCTTTTACCGCTGATGTCGTAGAGTAACACCCGCTTGCATGGTGCTGTAGATCGTCATGTATGACCGGAATATCCGCGCATTTCTCCGCTGCGGTGAAGAATCTGTCCGGCGAGCTGAAGCTTATCTGTCCCGGATTGGCTTTCATGTCCTCTAAAAGGTTCTCGATACATGCGACAGTCGGTCCTCCGCCGTGGTTGCCCACACCGTAAAAGAGCATGACCGCACCGTTTCGCTCGTCCGACAGAGACATGAGCCTTTCAAGCTTTTCATTTTTCTGTCCTTTTGTCAGCTCTAGAATATATGTACCCTCAATCTTCGAGGTCAGCACCCGCGAGCCGTCATTGCCCTCCCAGTAAAAGAGGTATGGGAGAGCCTTTTCGTGCTGTTCCGGGCGCATCATTATATAATAGTCCATTCCCGCCAGTCTCAAAAGCTGCGGGAGGCTGCCGCTGTGTCCGAACGAATCCACATTGTAGCCGACCTTTGCGGTCACGCCAAACTTCTCACGGAAGTAGCCCTGGGAATATAGAGCGTGACGGGCAAACGCCTCACCGCCCGGAATGTTGCAATCGGGCTGAATCCACCATCCGCCGGCTAGGCAGAGCTTCCCCTCCTGTACACGCTCTTTAATCTCCTCAAACATCTCGGGGGCGTTCTTTTCAATCCACTCGAAATAGGATGCACATGCGCTGGTAAAGATAAATCCATCGTACTCCTTCATGCGGTCTAAGGCAGACCGGAATGTCGCCTTTATCTCCGCAAAGCCCTCCTGCCAGCGCCACAGCCACACCGGGTCTATGTGCGCACTGCCTATAAGATGAATGTCAGCCATAATTATGACCACGCTCCAATCGAATTTATAATAATTAATGAAACAGCGCAGTCTTGTTTCCCCGACGCTGCGCTTTCCATTGCTTTTAGTCTTTTCGGACTTACTTCCGTCCTTTTGCTCTAATAAAAACATACTACCATATTAATGTCTCGTTTGCAAGCATTTATCTGTTAATTTAAATCAAAAAGTGCTTGCAATTACTGCGGTTGTTTGATATGATTAATATGAATCATTTTATAATGATGTTAAAACTGGAGAAGATAAATTAAAAGTCTAATTTACTAATAAACATTCAAGTTTCTCCTTAATAGGACGATAAATGTATAGAAGAATAATGTAAAAAAGGAGGGATGCGCTTGGCGGACATACTAAAGATAACT
>CAYSTR010000051.1:0-11051 GCA_964433745.1 uncultured Oscillospiraceae bacterium
GAAAAAATTTTTTTCTTAAAAAAGAAATGAGTGAAAATTGTTTTTGATAAATAATAAAGGTGGAGCTTAAGGGCACAAAAGGATTTTTTAACATAAAATATGCAAAGAGCCCTTTTTATAGCATAATAAAATAAGCAACAACAAACAGACCTACCGGGAAATTAATCTCGGTAGGTCTGTTTGTTTATTCTCTTTGCTTTTCCAGTGTATAAAACTATGCTGCGATTTCATTTTACAACGAACCGGTTTCTATATTGTTTTAAATAGTAGTTCAGGATACAAACTGGGTAAAGCTATTTTCATTAAGCTCTGTCTGTGTTTGCACCGGTATTCTTATAGCAACCTCTGTACCTTCATTTAATCTGCTTGAAATCTTAATACTGTATTGATCACCATAATATAGCTTAATTCTGCGTTGAACATTAGTAAGACCGGAACATGCTATTAAATCATTGCTTTCCAGCAACTTATTTATTAGGCATAGCTTCTCTTCATCCATACCACATCCGTTATCACTGACAATAAACAGCATTTCGTTCTCATTTTCAAGATATCTGCTGATTATCTCAATGTGACCGGTTTCCCTCATATTGTCAAAACCGTGTACAATAGCGTTTTCCACAGCGGTTTGCAATATTAGATTTAGAATTTGATAGTTGTCTAACCGGTTATCATTATCTATGATGTAGCTTAGTTTTCCTTGGAATCTGATAGTTTGAATATCAAGATAGCATCTTGAGGATTGAATAGCATCCTTGCAAGATATTAACATACTTCCTTTATTAAATATGTAATGATACATATGCGAAAGATTAATAACAATAGATGAAATTTCCTTAATATCATGACGTTGTGCTATCCAATTTACCGCATCGAGTGTATTATATAGGAAATGCGGGTCAATCTGTTTTTGTAACGCTTGTATCTCCATTTTATGACTTAATTCGTTTTGATACTGGATTTCCTGCATCTGTTCATTTATACAGTTAACCATTGAATGAAACTTCTCGTTTAAAAATCCAAACTCATCAGAATCAAAGGTTAATTCATTGCTTCTAAAATTCCCTTGCTCAACCTGTCCCATTGATTCTACAAGCGATAATAACGGATGGTAAATATACCGCATGTACATTACATGTATTAATAAACCTGCTCCAATAAACATAATAAATACTATGATTAAAAGAAAGGTCATAAGATAACTTTCACTTAGCAAGGTTTCTTCCGGCGATAGGAAAATCATTTTAAATAATTCTCCAATCTCCTTAGAAGAGAAAAAATAAAACGTCTTGCCATTGAAATTTACCTGATTTTTATAGCTCCCATTCTTCTCCGGCATAAAATCAAACGAAATTCTATCTAAAGAATTATCATCACAATAAATAACTTCATCATCAAGTGATACAATAGCCGGAATACCATTGGTATAGTTTTTGATATTACCTACTATATCATTGATCATCTCTTCCTTTAGATTTACCAAAACATACGCATTTCCCATTATATCAGAATTAATAAATCTAGCGGGAATTATAAGCGAGATTAAATCCTTTTTGCTTATGAAATCCTTATTAATATGAACGATTCTAATTGTATTTACTTTGTCAGCCTCAGAGTAAAGGGTTGAATACAAGGATGTGTCTATTATGCTTTCTTTCAGGTAGTCGCCGTAATTTGAAGTGGATAGAATTGCGGCATCCTCAAAATACACATAAATTGAATCAATATAACTGTTTAATATACAGTATATTGTACCTTGCTTTTTTATATCCTTCAGAACCTTGGCTTTTTGATAAATAGGTAATCCTCCATCATTAGCTAGAGCTAAAGTGTAAGATTGCTGGCTTATTAAACGAGCTACTTCCTTAGTTTGATTAATTACATTTTGCATATAATTGCTAATCTGATCAATATTATTCTGCGTATATACTAAAGCCCTGTCCTCAGCATAGATTATGTATATCTGATTGGCAATTAACATGATAAGCGCGAAGATAAAGCAAATACCGATGATAAGAATCATTAATTTTGAACGCAAACGGCTTTTAACGACTAATTCTTTTTTACTAAAAATCATAGGTACTTTCACAATAAAATCAGTTCAACCGTTTTTAATAGTAAGTAACTGGCGGTATTCGTTAGGTGATGTTCCGTATATTTTTCTAAACAACTTAATAAAATAGCCGGAATCATTATATTTGAGCATATCTGAGATGGCATAAACTCTAAGATTACTGGTTTTAAGCAATCTCTTTGCTTCCTTCATCTTTTCCTTTATTACATAATCGGTGAAGGTTTCCCCAACAGAATCCTTAATTATTTTACTGAGATAATTAGGATGAACGTTTAAAAAATCTGCCGCACTTCCCAATGATATCTGCTCATATATATTATCCGAAACATATTGCAGCACCTTACTAACCAACAGACTGCACTGACTTTTACTCCTGCCTTTAATATCTTTACATATTCCTGTAAAAAACTCATAGAGAAATTGTTTAACCTCGTTTAGGGTAGATAATTGGAGAAGCTTAATATGAATCTCATTTCCATCATATGGAACATCTTCATAAATGTCAAGCTCCACTAAGAGATGATAAAGGTAAAAAGCTAAGGTAAAAAGAATGTTTGACCTGCTATTGATGTTCTCCTCAATGTGAGTACGCATTACATCTATAGTATTGCACATACGGGTATCCAATACTTCTGTATCACAGCTCTTGAGAGATACTATAAGTTCGGTTTCAATATTCTTTAGAAACCTGTAAAAATTCGGTTGTTTTATATTTTTTATCATTCCGCCGGTAAAATTATCTGAGTCTATCACCTGGTTGTTACCGATAACCAGCTTGTAGTCTAACGCCGAAATCGCTGAACGGTAGGAATAGGGAATTTGTAATGGTTCCTCGCATATACTTCCTAATGCTATTGTTATCGAAAATCCTGCTTCTTCCTTAACCCAATCAGACAATGAGCTTAATTCCTTTATAATACTGTTTTTATCAAGCTCATGCCCTCCAAAAACTAAACCAATATACTTTTCAAGCCTAAAAACGTGAAAAAAGTCTAATCGGAACAACCCCTCAAGCTTAGATTGAAGAACCGCTCTATATAACCCTTCATCTTTTCCGGCAAGCTCCTGTTTGCAATCCACATCAATAATACCAACCATATACTGCTTGCAGTTTAGCTCTAATGAAAGTGAAGAGGTTTTTTGTGTCAGCTCCTGTTCTGAAGTAAAGCTTCCGTGTAAAAGTCTTGTAAAAAAATAATCATTTAGTATGTTTAAATTTTCCAAGAGCTTTGCTTGCACTATACTATCTTCACGAAGCTTTGCCAGCCTGTCCTCACGTTTGTTTTTAGCATTTATGACATTTTCCAGAAGCAAATTAAGATCAATTGGCTTGGAGATAAATGCAAAGGCATTTAAATTAACTGCTTTTTGTGCATTATCAAAGTCCCTATACCCACTTATTAGTATAACATATATATTAGGATACTTGTCACGAATTATCTCCAACAGTTCAAGTCCCGAAATATGCGGCATATTGATGTCCATGATAATAATATCCGGTGGATTGGAAGCAAGGATATCCAATGCCACAGTGGCATTCTCCGCTAAGCCGCAGACCCATATCCCGTATGATTCCCAATCAATATTTTCCTTTATTCCAGATCTTATACTTATTTCATCATCGACAATCAATAGACTAATCATAAAACTCTACCTTAACTGGTAATAATCCTTTCCTAATATACATCCTGTATGTCTATTGTGTAACATCATTTATTTCAAATTTTACACAATATTTTGTCTCTTTACCGTAACGTCTGACAATTAGAATGTTTTTAATGTCAATATAAGATGTACCATAGCAGTGTCCTAATATGACCCTGGTATCATCTGCACCCTTAAATGTAAGCTTCATTCTCTGCTTTTTAGTAGTAAAAACAACACTGAAGTCCTCATTTGTTACGGTGGACGTTAAATCCATTAGCTGATCATAACCATTTTCTATGTAGCGGGGATCATAAGAGGTTTCAGGAATACTCTTTTTTATTATGACATCCTTAGCTATTAGCTCCATATCAAACGGTGATAGTGAAAGACTTGATTCTACCTCTCCAATACAGCTCCAAACCCAGTCCATCATTGATTCACTATCACAGTATACCATAAACTCATCCAAAAATCCAGTATCTGTTAGCAAAACTTTTCTGCTCATCTTTGCATGGTCATATGAATCGTCAGCAACTGCTTCTGCACTCATACCGTCAAAGCTTATTATAGCGGCGTTACTGTCCTTTTGTCTTAGCTGATCCACACATACCATACAATGTGCCAAAGAGGTTCTACTCCAATGTCCGGTTAATGGCAGCGAGTAACCCGATGTACCGGGATCTACAGCAAGGTATTCCCCTTTTTTATAAACCTCAATAGAAAGCTTATCATTATGGTCATGTCCTCCCCCATGTTTGCTACCCTTTAGGTTAACCCGCAGATCGGTCTTACTGTTTCTTAATATAGCAATACCAGTATCTTCAAATAAATCGCTCTCTTTATTAATAGGGGATTCATTACATTCGGGCAATGTAAGCGGACCATATAATAATGCTTCTAATGAGCATCTGGAGAAGCCTGTCGTGGTTTTAACCCCTTCCTTCTCCTTTAGCTTATAGCAAAAGCTTAAAAGCTTTGAATAATAAGGATTTTCGTCCGTATCATATGCCCTTGATAGTTGTTCAAACTGATACTCGTAATCGTACAAATGGTGACCATACCAGCCGTCACTGTATGCCGGAAGTAATCCATCCTCATAGGCAAGTCTAGCATATACCTTTCCCATTTTAGCCATGATGGGATTCGAGAATAGATCTATGCCATTCTCCAGTCCGATAAAGCCCATATATAGCAGTGAGCTTAGTGTGAGGGAGTGATAGCTATCCGAAATCTCAAACCAGAAGCCATCCTTGCGAACACCCTCATTGAGCTGATAATAAAAACCTAAATGACCGTTTATAGCCTCATCTAATAGTTGATTATCACATAGATAATCCGCACATGCCATAACAGCGCCCATCATGGTAATGTGTATATTATGAACCCGCTTTATCTGCTGTTTAAGCAATAAAAGCTCCGGTCTAACAAGCTTTTCTGCAATTAGGTCATACTCCTCTTCCGTAAAAAGATTAAGATCAATAGAGAATCTTAAAGCCTTTATTATGTTGGAAATAAACCAGGCTTCTGTAAGATTATCCGGTTGAATCTTTCCCTGTCCGCAGTGCGTTGAATGATTTTCATACTCATGATAATGATTAGCATAGAATAAAATCGTCCTGCGTAAAAAATCAATATATTGGGGTTCTGAATCCGGGAGATGAGCAAGAATGGCCGCAAAAATGAGGTTTCCAGTGGTCAAGCCGTGAAATGAATTAACCCATGAATTGTCATAAGGTGAGCCAGAGAACACTTTTTTACATTTGGAACACACGTGCTCTTTGGGTTTGGTTAAATCAAATATTAATGAATTTCCGCAGGTATCACAAAAATAGTAATGCCCCCAACCGGATTCCATAATAGGAGGGTGGTCAGAGTATAAAGAAAGATATTTATCCAAGTTTCCCTTGTACTGATCAATTAATGCTTTTCCCCAGGGTTCAGCTGCCTTTTTTGCAACAATATCCCACTGTACGGTTTTATTGCTTAGTCTCATATCATTAACTGCTCCTTAAATAGTTTTATTCTAACTAAATAAACCCTTACCAGTATATGGTTACTGCTATCCGGTATAAACCAGTAGCAGTAACCATAACGTTCGGTAAAATATTCTTATTTGATCAGTTGTGCCTTATAATCATCGTATGCCTTTGCGAAGTCTGAGAGGATATTTTGATTATCCTTATACCACTCGTTCTTTTTAACCCAAATGTCCTCACCGCCTAGATCCTTGAAAACTTGTTGTAATTCAGCTATTCCGGCATCTACGGTATAGTTAGTATCAGTAATTATACGAGTCTCGATTTCTGACATTTTTGGTGTAAAGCTTGCGGTAAATGTTGAATAGTCATCCGATGAATAGTCAAAGGGAAGTACGGTACATACAGGGAAGGAGAGCATCTTGCGAATACCTTCGTCAGAAAACTTAGAAACTTCCTTTAATGCCGGGTCTATCTGTGAAAATTCTGCCTGCCCGAAGACATAGGTTTCTTGAGTTAACAGTGCGTACTCACTGCCGGGCCATGCTTTAGCACCGACAATACCTTGTCTTAAACCATTACTGCTTAGTGTATACTGCTCTCCCTCAATACCAAAGGCAGTGGTATACCATCCGTTAGTTAACATCCAATCAAGGAATTTCATTCCAGCTTCTTGCTTTTCATCATTCATCTTAGCGTTGAAATTAATAAAGAATCTGGCCATAGGCTGAGGGGTTAACATATACTTGCCATATTGGCTCTCGAATGGCTCTAACGGTCTAAGCTCTACATTGGAGTTAGCCTTTATAAGCTCATCTGATCCGGCGGGTAAGGAGGCACTGTCAAATTTAAAGATTGCTTTACCTGAAGTCCAAAGCTGCTGCTGTCTGGTCATTGCGGTATCAACAATGTACTCATTATCTACTATATTTTCAAGATAGAAGCGTCTGGCCATATCCATACAATCTTTGTACTTAGATGTGAATATAGCATGAACCAACTTCTCGTCCTCCAGCTGGTCGTTTGTGGACATCCCGTAGGTTCCTTTTAGAATGTTAAGATAATGAATGCTGGCAGAAATACCAACTACGTCAGAATGCTTTGCTTGAACTGCTTTTACTGTATCAATTACATCTTCCAATGTTTTAGGCTCTTGTACCCCTGCCTCATCCAGCAGATCCTTACGATACCAAACACCTGCAGTCGGCAGACTATTTGCTGCGCGTAGGCTAGTTAAGGCGTACATCATTCCATCGTCCATTGTTACATAAGGATCGATAACTGCCTTATTTTTGTTGTAGTATTCCTTATAATCAACACTATACTTTTCAATTATGTCATTTACAGGAAGAATAACCTTTTGCTGTTTTAGCTGTGATACCCAGCCGCGGCTGTACTCCCATAATAAATCAGGTGCAGTTTCAGCCGCTATCATAGCATTAAGCTTGTCCCTTGATTGATTTCTCGGAACTGGAACCCAGTTTACCTTAATTCCAAGATCAGCCACCTGATCGTTTATCCACTGTGTCACCCTGTTTTCCTCATATGTACCATCGCCTGCTGCGATTGCACCTCTGTCGAGAATAGAGGCTGATATCTCAACAATCTTATCCGGCTTAGCTTGAGATGAACTGTCCGCTGCAGAAGTATCCTTACTGCTTGTTGACGATGTACTCGCAGATGATGAAGTCTGACCACTATTACCACAGGCTGCCAATGAAATGCACATTGCCATGATTAACAAAACTGCCACAACTTTTTTCATTTGAATTCTCCTTTGTAAAATTTATTACCCCTTTATTGAACCTACCATTACACCCTTAACAAAATGCTTTTGCAAAAACGGATAAAACAGTAGGATTGGGACGGTAGAAATAATAATTGAAGCTGCTTTGAACGATTCAGGTGCAACCAACACCTTTATTAGACCTATTTCCGCCGTAACATTTTCTTGGAGAGTGTTCTGGTCAAGGAGCTGCCTTAGCATTACCATTAGTGTAACCTTGCCGGGTGATGAAATATATAAAAGAGGCCCCATATATGAGTTCCACCAGCCAACAGCATAGAATAGGGTCAATGTAGCAAGCACCGCTTTAGATAAAGGCAGAAATATCTTTACAAGAACAACCAGATCATTAGCTCCGTCCATTTTAGCAGATTCCTCAAGCTCTGCCGGAATACCGGAAAAGAAGGTTCTTAAAATAATCATGTTATAGGTACTAAATAAGCTTAACAGCCATAAAGCTTGAAAAGAGTCCATTAGGTGAAGCTGCTTTATTAGGATAAAGGTTGGTATTAATCCACCACCAAAGAACATAGTAATTGTAAGCATTACTACAAAGAAGTATTTTCCGGGAAAGCTCTTTTTAGATAAGGGATATGCACACATGATAGTTACTATCATATTTAATATAGTACCTATTACCGTCATATAGATAGAATTTCCCATTGCAAGCGTAACTCTGCCCCACTCAATAATGCGTTTGTAAGCTTCTAATGAAAATTCAACCGGCCACACTATTACCTCTCCCGCAAGTACTGCTCTATTTGAGCTAAATGAAGTTGAAAAGGTAATGATAAAAGGATATAAAGCGGCCAAACCTAGAATTGTCAAAAACGTGTAGTTTGCAATATAGAAAATTCTTTCACCTAAACTCGTTTTTATTCGTTTCTTAGGGCTTTTACTAATATTTCTTTCGGCAACTAAAACGGCTGTAGTATCAGCACTCATGAATTTCGCTCCCTCCTTTATGTGCTTTTTATTACCATATACCCTGTTCACCAATCTTCTTAGCAAAGAAGTTAGTTCCCATAAGTAGCACTAGATTTACTATTGATTGGAATAAACCGATGGCTGTAGTGTAACTGTAGTTCATGTATTCTATACCCATACGATATACATATGTACTAAATACATCCGACACCTGACGTACATAGGTATTGGACAGATTGTATATCTGATCGAATCCTACATCCATCATACCGCCCATTCTAAGTATGAGCAGAATAATAATTGTCCCCTTTATTGAGGGTAAGGTTATGTACCAAATCTGCTTCATCTTAGTTGCACCGTCAATCTGTGCTGCCTCATAAAGTTGAGAATCGACATTTGAAATTGCCGCCAGATAAATGATTGTTCCCCAGCCGCTTTCCTTCCATATGCCGGAAACGACAAATACTACAACCCACCAAAATGTACTCGACATAAAAAAGATAGAATCTCCGCCAAAGAACTTGATTACACCGTTAATAATTCCTGTACTGGGTGACAGCATTTGAATTATAATTCCCGCCAGAATAACCCATGACAGAAAGTGCGGAAGATATAGTATACTCTGAAGTCCCTTTTTGAATGTCTTGTTTTTAACCTCATTAATCAGTAGCGCCAGAATAATCGGAACTGGAAACTGGAAAATCACACTCAAGATATTAAGCTTTAATGAGTTGCCTAATATCATGTAAAAGTCTGGGCTTTTGAACAGCTTTATGAAATGACTAAAGCCTAACCATGAGCTTCCCCAAACCCCATCCCCAATCCTGTAGTCCTTAAAACCAATAATTATACCATACATCGGCCAATATCTGAATATCAAAAGATAGATTGCCACTGGTATAATAAGCAAATAGAGATACCGTGCATTTTTAATGTCTTTCCATAACCTCTTGCGCTTGCGTTGCTTTTCTGAAAATTGATTTAACGAGATCCCGCTTATTGAATTCATTCCATACCTCCCACTATGTTTAGCTATATACACCAAACAATCGCTTGCTTTAGTTAAATTGTATCACAATTGTACATAGTTTGATATGGTAAATATCCAATAAATATAGTAATAATTAAACCAGTTCATAATAAATATCTAAAATCCCATTCTCACAAAATCTCCTGTTTGGACTTTAGGAAGACCCAATAATTCTCTTCCATAATTAACATAGTACCTGTAGTTTTCAATCGGCACTCCATTGGGAATGCGATGGTCAATAGAAAAAGCGGTGCCTCCGCCCATCGTTAAATCGTTGATTTTATACTCCAGCTCTCGGCGAATGTCTTCCTTACCTGCTCTCAGAACATATTTGTCAATACCGCCCTTGATAGCAAGCCGTTTACCATACTTTTTACGGGTTTTTACCATATCCATTCCCGAACCCGGCTCAAAGGGGAACATAATATTTATTCCTGCCTCCAAAAACTCGTCTATCAAGCAGTTCATATTACCGTCACTATCCTGGGAAAACAGCTTTGCACCACTGTCCTTTAGCGGTTCCCATAATCTTTTATAATAAGGGGTAATAAACTCCCGAACCTGGTCAGGTCCTGCAAGCGGTCCCGATTTACCCGCCATATCCTCATGGACAAACAGCTGATCAATGTTTACATATTTTAACACTCGCTCAAACACCTTTATAGATGTGTCGGCAATAGTATCAAGAATATCCTTTATTAATTCCGGCTGTTCATAGTATGAGATACAGAGATTTTCTTCACCTAAAAGCTGTCTTGGCTCGTCAAATCCACCCGGAATATTTATAATAATTAGATAGCCGTTATCACGTAAATATTTTAGATGGGTTAAATTATTTACATTAATCCTATCCTCACTAAACTCATACCAGTGCTTTATCTTTAACCAATCGTCATATGTACTAACAGGATATTCCATTGGCAGGGGTATAGTAGCGCTTCCCTTACATAGCTTTTGCTTTCTGCCCATGCGGTCAACCGAGATAGTATACTCATCATTATCAACAATTACAGATGGGGTAATATCGGTTTTTGCACCTGTATTAGCTCCTACAAAGGCGTGCTTCACATTATCCCAGCCAAATGCCGAAAGGTTTATCTCTGCTTCGGACGCCCCCTCCAGAAACCACTGTTTGTCCAGATCCACCATTAACCCGAATATCTCTGTAAACAATTCCTTACCCGTATACTCGAATGTCATATGTGATATATATTCGTCTCTATTCCATACCATAAAATTATCCTCCATTCTATAGTTTAAATAACTCCACAATGCATTATAGCACATGAATATTTATTTTTCTATTGTAGAATTATTAGATTTATAGAAGTCAGGTAAGAATTTGCACATTCTTTTTGCATAACTATCAAAATTATTATCTATTTAAAGCTTGAATTATACTAATTAGTATATAATACGCGGTTACATACCGCCAGTTTCAACCAGTCGACCGACACCAGTTCGACCGATGGTGGGAACTCTACCACAATCTAGAGCGGCGGCGGCTCGTCCAATAGCACGGCATGGCGAAGTTGATAGGGGTGCACTCGCTTTGGAATTTCGTCACACTTTAGCTTTGCTTGTTCGCCGTATTTTTTCATAAAGCTTGCT
>CAYSTR010000052.1:0-10859 GCA_964433745.1 uncultured Oscillospiraceae bacterium
AGGTGTTTCATAAAAAACAACTACAGCAGGGATTTACCCACTTTCTTGATAACGGCTGTATACTAGGGCAGCGTGTCCGAGGGCTTGACCGTGTGGGACTGTATGTACCGGGCGGCACGGCGGCATATCCGTCGAGTGTACTTATGAACGCTATCCCCGCCGTGATTGCCGGGGTAAAGGAGATTGTCATGGTCACCCCTCCCGGTAAGGATGGGCGGGTGAACCCCGATATTCTCACAGCGGCGGCATTGTGCGGTATCGAGAGGATATATCTGGCGGGGGGCGCACAGGCTGTGGCGGCGCTCTGCTACGGTACGGACACATTCCCCCGCGTGGACAAGATTGTAGGTCCCGGAAACATCTATGTGGCGACAGCCAAGCGGCTTTTATATGGTTTAGTCGATATTGACATGATAGCAGGCCCTAGCGAGATTCTTATTATCGCAGACAGTACAGGAAATCCCGCCTATATAGCCGCCGATATGCTAAGCCAAGCCGAGCACGATGTCAAGGCAAGCTCGATTCTTCTGACTACTGATGCTTCTCTTGCGGACAAGGTGCAGGATGAGCTAGTACAGCAGACGGCAGTTCTCTCGCGTAAGGAAATTATAGAAGAATCTCTTCGTGATTTCGGCGGCATTATCCTGTGCCGCGATACAGACGAGATGATAGCTCTATCAAATAGGTTAGCACCCGAACACCTGGAGGTCATGCTCGACAATCCCATGCAGTATGTAGCTAGACTGGACAACTGCGGCTCGATGTTTCTGGGGAACTACTCCCCCGAACCTCTGGGCGACTACTACGCAGGACCTAACCATGTGCTTCCCACCAGCGGGACGGCGCGCTTCTTCTCCCCACTGTCGGTGGACAGCTTCCTAAAGCGCACCGCATACACCTACTACACCAAGGATGCGCTGTTGGCGGCGCGTGATGATATTGTCACGATTGCACGGCGCGAGGGGCTTACCGCCCATGCCGGAAGTATTGAGATTCGGGGGTAGAAAATGACTATACAAGAACTAAAGCATGCTGTCTACGAAGCAAACATGCTGCTTCCAAAGCACGGACTTATCACATTCACATGGGGTAACGTCTCCGGTATCCTCCGGGATGAGGGGCTGGTCGTCATAAAACCATCCGGGGTGGAATATGACGATATGACCGCCGACATGATGGTAGTGCTAAAGCTGGACGGAACTAGGGTGGAGGGTACACTCTCCCCATCCTCCGACACGCCGACACACCTTGAACTCTACCGCCGATTTCCACTGGGTGGGATAGTACACACCCATTCGGTGTATGCCACGGCGTTTGCACAGGCGGGGCGCGGATTGCCCGCATACGGCACGACACACGCCGACTATTTCTACGGTGATATCCCCTGTACGCGTATGCTTTCAGAGGACGAGATACGGGCAGACTACGAACTAAATACCGGCAGGGTCATAGCCGAGACGTTCGAGCAGGGAGGAATAGATCCCGCCGCTATGCCGGGTGTGCTTGTTAAAGGACACGGCGTGTTCACGTTCGGGAAGAATGCAAATGATGCGGTACACAATGCCGTCTGTATTGAGGAGACCGCAAGGATGGCACTCTTTACCGAGCAGCTGGCGGGGGGCGTGCTCCCCTCGATCCCTCAAGCTCTTCTGGACAAGCACTATCTCCGTAAGCACGGAAAGAATGCCTACTACGGACAGGGTAACAAATAGAAAATACCCCTATAAAATCAAGGAGGTACATATATGGCGAAATACGCAATAGGTATTGACTACGGAACACTATCGGGGCGGGCTCTTTTGGTGGATATAGCCGACGGACGTGAGCTCTGCTCTGCTACACTGGACTATCCTCATGCAGTCATGGACACAGCACTTCCCGACGGTACAAAGCTGGGGACTGACTGGGCATTACAGCACCCGCAGGACTATCTCGATGTGCTTAAAACCACCGTCCCGCAGATACTAAAAGAGTCGGGTGTAAATCCCGCCGACATTATCGGTGTGGGTATCGACTTCACGGCGTGTACACTGCTGCCTGTCAAATCGGACGGTACGCCGCTCTGCTTTCTTGACAAGTATAAGTCTGAGAAGAATGCATATGTAAAGCTCTGGAAGCACCATGCCGCCCAGGATAAGGCAGACAGGATGAATGCGGTGGCAACCGAGCGGGGTGAGACCTGGCTTGATAAGTTCGGCGGTAAGATATCCTCCGAATGGGCGTTTCCCAAGATGTGGCAGGTTTTAGACGAATCCCCGGATGTATATGCCGATGCGGACTTCTTTATCGAGGCTGGGGACTGGGTGGTCTGGCAGCTTACCGGAAAGCAGACGAGAAACTCCTGTATGGCAGGCTACAAGGCTCTGTGGAACGGTGAGACCGGGTACCCGTCCAAGGAATACTTTAAGGCGTGTGACCCGCGGCTTGAAAATATAATTGAAGAGAAGCTGAACTGCCCTGTCTCACCTCTGGGAACTAAGGCAGGAGAGGTAACCGAGACAGCCGCGAAGCTTACCGGATTGTCGGCGGGTACTGCCGTAGCTGTGGCGAATGTAGACGCACATGTGTGCTCGCCCGCTGTCAAGGTGTGCGAAACCGGCAAGATGTTTGCTATTATGGGGACATCCACCTGTCACATGGTATTAGGCAAGGAGGAAAAGGTCGTAAAGGGCATGTGCGGCGTGGTTAAGGACGGTATCATGCCCGGCTTCTACGGCTTCGAGGCAGGACAATGCTGTGTGGGTGATCACTTTGCATGGTTCGTGGACAATGCACTGCCCGCTGCATACTTTGAAGAAGCCAAAAAAGAGAGCAAGAACATACATAAATATCTGCGCGAGAAAGCGGAGAAGCTGCGTCCCGGCGAAAGTGGTCTCGTAGCGCTGGACTGGTTTAACGGCAACCGCAGTGTGCTTGTTGACGCAAACCTTACAGGACTTATTCTGGGGCTGACATTGCAAACACGCCCCGAAGAGATATACCGCGCTCTCATCGAGGCGACAGCCTACGGCACACGCAGGATTATCGAGGCGTTTACCGAAAACGGCGTGGAGATAAGCGAGTTTTTCGCAACCGGCGGTATTGCAGACAAAGACCCCATGACCATGCAGATATACGCCGATGTTATAAACATGCCCATTCGCGTATCGGGTACGGCACAAGGACCTGCTCTGGGAAGTGCTATCTTCGGCACAGTTGCGGCAGGTAAGGACAAGGGCGGATATGAGACCGTCGCAGCAGCGGCAGAGAAGATGGGTAAACTAAAGGATTTAGTGTACTCCCCCAATAAGGAAAACGCTTCTGTCTATGACAAGCTGTATGCCGAGTATGTCATTCTGCATGACTACTTCGGACGCGGTGCTAATGATGTCATGAAGCGGCTGAAAGAAATAAAGAGGTGAAAAAAAATGAAGATTTTTAATGAGTACGATATCTGGTTTGTGACCGGCAGTCAGCACCTATACGGCGAGGAGACGCTAAGACAGGTCGAGGAGCACTCAAAGGAGATGGCGGCGGCTTTTCAAGCCTCCAGCGATATCCCGGTAAACATCGTGTTCAAGCCGGTGGTAAAGACCCCAGAGGAGATTACAGTGCTCTGTAAACAGGCAAGCTTTGACGACAGATGTATCGCCGTCATGACATGGATGCACACCTTTTCCCCGTCCAAGATGTGGATTAACGGACTAAAACAGCTCACAAAGCCGCTTTTACATCTACACACCCAGTACAACAAGGGTATACCGTTCGGCGATATTGACATGGATTTTATGAACCTTAACCAATCGGCGCACGGTGACCGCGAGCACGGCTTTATCGGCGCAAGAATGCGTTTAAAGAGGAAGATTATAGTCGGGCACTGGACGGACAAGGCATTGCATGAGAAGATTGGAAAGTTTTCCCGTGTATGCGCAGGGCTTGCCGAGTGCGCGAAGCTCAAGATTGCGCGGTTCGGTGACAATATGCGCGAGGTGGCGGTCACAGAGGGTGACAAGGTTGAGGCGCAGATAGTTCTAGGCTTTTCGGTCAACACCTACGGCGTGGGCGGACTTGCAAAGCTGGTGGATGAGGTGGAGCAGTCCAAGGTGGACGCTCTCTACGAGGAGTTTTTTAAGCTTTACACGCTAGACCCTGCCGACAAGGAGAGCACTCAATATCAAATACGGCTTGAAATAGCTATAAAGTCCATTCTAGAAGAGGGCGGCTTTGGTGCATTCACCACAACCTTTGAGGACTTGTACGGACTAAAGCAGCTCCCCGGACTTGCCTGTCAGCGGCTCATGGCTGCGGGATACGGCTTCGCGGGTGAGGGTGACTGGAAGACCGCCGGGATGGTGCGTGTGCTTAAAACAATGTCCCGCGGGCTGACCGGAGGCACTACCTTCATGGAGGACTATACCTACCACATGACAGCGGATGACCAGCTGGTCTTAGGTGCGCATATGCTGGAGATATGTCCCTCCATCGCCACCCCCAAAAAAGCGGAGATACGTGTCTGTCCATTAGGTATAGGCGGAAAAGAGCCGCCTGCACGTCTTATCTTTGACGGAAAAGCGGGACGCGCCGTATGCGTGTCGCTGGTGGACATGGGAGGTCGTATGCGCCTTATCGTTAATGATGTGGACGCGGTAGAACCCATTGCTCCTATGCCAAAGCTTCCTGTAGCGGGTGTCATGTGGAGACCATTACCCAACCTAGAGACCAGTGCAACCTGCTGGATTATAGCGGGAGGAGCACATCACACCGTCATGTCCTACGACATAAAAGCGGAGGAGCTTTCAGATCTTGCAGAGCTTCTGGGTCTTGAATACGTACACATAGGCGAAAACACCGATCCTGGAGCCATAAAAAGAGATCTATACTTTGGAGAACTAGCCTACCGTTTAGGACAATAAATATTAAGGCAGCTGCGCCGCTTTGTATAAAAGCGGCGCAGCCAAGCGGAAAAGCCGCCGTCTTAGCTTCTCACTTTTAGTTTTTAGTTCAAAGAGAGGAATCCGTTATGTCTATCATATATGAAAGTCCGTTCAGTGAGCGGTATGCGTCGGAGGAAATGCAGTACATCTTTTCCTCCGATTATAAATTCAAGTCCTGGCGCAGGCTCTGGATTGCCCTTGCCAAAGCGGAAAGAGAGCTGGGGCTTCCCATAACGGCAGAGCAGATAGAGGAGCTGGAGCGCTTCAAGGATGAGCTGAACCTGGATGTTGCGGCGGAGCGGGAACGTATCGTCCGGCACGATGTTATGGCGCATGTTTTTGCCTATGGTGTGCAGTGTCCGGGAGCGGCGGGGATTATCCACCTCGGCGCTACATCCATGTACGTCTGCGACAATACCGACATTCTCACCATGAGGGATGCACTGCTCATCGTGCGCGGACGGCTTATTTCGGTCATATCTCTGCTGTCGGGCTTTGCAAAAAAGTACCGCGCACTGCCCTGTCTTGCGTACACGCATTTGCAACCTGCACAGCTCACCACCGTAGGGAAACGCGCTGTCCTCTGGATAAGCGAGCTTATGACCGATTTAGAGGAGCTGGATTTTCGCTTGTCCACCCTAAAGCTTTTAGGCAACAAGGGTACGACAGGTACACAGGCAAGCTTTCTGGAGCTGTTTGAGGGTGACGGTCGCAAGGTTGAGCGGTTGGAGAAGCTTATAGCGGAGAATCTCGGGATGGAGGTTGTGCCTGTATCGGGGCAGACCTATTCACGCAAGTTAGACTATCTGGTTCTGTCCGCATTAAGCGGAATTGCGCAGACTGCGTCTAAATTCTCCTGTGACATGCGTATTCTGCAAAGCTTTAAGGAGATGGAGGAGCCGTTTGAGAAAAACCAGATAGGCTCGTCCGCCATGCCTTATAAGCGCAACCCCATGCGTTCCGAGCGCATTACGGCGCTTGCCAGGTTTGTCATTGCGGACGCGCTAAACCCCGCCTACACCGCCGCGACACAGTGGTTTGAGCGCACACTGGACGATTCCGCTAACCGCCGGTTGTCTGTAGCAGAGGCGTTTCTAGCGGTGGACTCGATTCTTATCATCATGCAGAACGTCTGTGACGGTCTTTTGGTATACGAGAATATGATTTCCTCCCGCGTCATGCAGGAGCTTCCGTTTATGGCCACCGAGAACATCATGATGAGCGCCGTTAAAAAAGGCGGTGACCGTCAGGAGCTGCACGAGCGTCTGCGGGAGCACTCACAGGCGGCGGCAGGAGAGGTCAAAAACGGACGGACTAACGACCTCGTTTCCCGCATAGCAAGCGACCCCTCTTTCGGGCTCAGTGCGGACGAGATAAATGCGCTTCTAAAGCCCGAAGCCTTTACAGGACGCGCCCCCATGCAGGTGGATGAGTATCTGAATAAGTATGTTCAACCGGTGTTAGACAGGTTCGGCGGGCTTCCCACAGGGGGCACCGACCTGCGTGTGTAAAACGATAGGAGAGAACGTTTATGGATCTTTTAGAGCGGCTGTCCGGCAACCTGACCGACTACCAGAGCATACCGTTCTGGAGCTGGAATGATAATCTCGTCCCTGATGAACTAAGAAGCCAGATACAAAAGATGCACGAAGCGGGTATTGGCGGCTTCTTCATGCACGCCCGCGGCGGTCTTATAACCGAATACATGGGTGAGGATTGGTTTAAATGTATTGAAGCGTGTATCGACGAGGCAAAGAAGCTTGGTATGAACGCATGGGCGTATGACGAGAACGGCTGGCCTAGTGGGTTTGCCGGAATGAAGCTTCTCGAGGATACCGAAAATCTGGCTCACTATATTACATATGAAAAAAAGTCTTCTTTTGATGAAACTGCACTGGCTGTATATACAAAAGAGGGAGACAGGCTCGTCCGCGTTACCTCTTCCTGCGGTGCGAATGAGTACCACTGTGTGTACGACAAAACGAACAACTCTGTGGTGGATATCTTAAACCCCAAGGTTGTACGCCGCTTTATTGACGAGACGCACGAGAAGTACTATGAGCGGTTTAAGGAGGATTTCGGCGGGGTGATGCTGGGGTTTTTTACCGATGAACCGCAGTACTTCCGCTGGGATACAGCCTATTCGCCTGTGCTTCTTTCTCTATTTTCCAGGGAATATGGTGCAGATTTGCTGGATGGTTTGGGGCTTTTATTTGTGGACGCAAAGGGTGACAAGGGTTTTCGCTTTCGCTACTGGCGGCTCATGAATAAGCTGTTTACCCTTTCATTCATGAAGCAGATTTACGACTGGTGCGAGGAACACGGCTGTAAAATAACAGGGCATGATGTGGAAGAATCCAATCTGCACGGACAGATGTGGTGCTGTGCCGGTGCTATGCCGTTTTATGAATATGAGCACATACCGGGGATTGACTGGCTGGGCAGAGAGATAGGGACAGAGATGTCCCCGCGTCAGGTGTCAAGTGCCGCCATGCAGCTGGGACGAAAACAGGTCATGACCGAGACATTTGCCTGCACCGGATGGGATGTTACACCGCGTGAGTTAAAGCGCATAGCAGAGTGGCAGTATGTAAACGGTGTCAATCTCATGTGTCAGCATCTCTACCCTTATTCAATTCGCGGACAGAGAAAAAGAGACTACCCACTGCACTTTTCGGAGCACAATCCATGGTTTAGGCACTTTAGAGCATTTAACGACTACTTCACCAGACTGGGCTACATGCTGACCGAGAGCACAGAAGTGTGCCGCGTTGGGGTCATTCATCCCATCCATTCGGCATACCTTACATACAACCGCACACAAGACGAAAAGAGTGTTAAATCCCTTGAGGAGGACTTCGACAGTCTCATAGAGAAGCTGGGAGCGGCTAACATTGGACATCACTATATAGATGAATGGATGCTGGAGCGTCATGGTAGCGTGGTAAAGGGTGATATCCCTGCCATTCGTGTGGGACAGTGTTCCTATACACATTTAGTTGTGCCAAAGCTCCTGACCCTCGACCATACCACAGCGGCATTTCTGCGGGAATTTTCCGAGCTGGGCGGAAAGATATGGCTGGACGGTCAACCGCCCTGCCTTGTTGACGGCGAACCGGCTGATTTATCCTGGCTTTCGTCCGGCTGTTCGTTTGACGAGCTCTCGCACCCCGATATTAAAATAGACCGTCAGGATACCTTTGTCCGCTCTACATTCCGGCGCGCACCCTTTGGGGACTTCCTGTTTGCTGTAAATCTGTCCAAGGACTCCGCCTACGATGTTTGCTACACTGTAAAAGCGGGCGGGATTAAACGGTTTAACCTGCAGAGTATGTGCTATGAGCCGGTGTATTTTATTAAGCGGGACGGTTTTGTGGAAGTACCGCTGACACTAGAGCCGGGCGATTCGGTTGTGATTGTACTGGATGATACGGCTTGTCCGGCACAAAAGCCGCACGGTTTTAAGAGCACAGAAATAAAAGAGCCGAAGCTCCAAATTATTAACTGCTCACCCAACAGTCTTACCCTCGACTATGTGAGCCTTTCATACGATGGGGAACAGTTTTCCGAGCCTCTGCCGGTTATGGCAGCTTCATGGCAGCTTTTAAATGAGCGTAAAAACAGACCTGTTTTCCTCAAATACACATTCCATGTCACGGACAAACCGGATGATATCATTTTAGAAGCAGAGAACGGAAACTATAAAAGTGTTCGTCTCAACGGTAAGCTAATCACACTGGATAAACCCGGTTCTATTGATAAGAGCTTTATTACAAGCTCAATTGCGGACACGCTTGTCTCAGGGGAGAATGAGCTTGTTTTTGAGCTCCACTATTATCAGAGCGAGCATGTATACTATGTGCTTTTTGATTGTAAGGAGGGTACAGAATCCCTTATCAACTGCCTTACATACGACACAAACATCGAATGTGTCTATCTGCGCGGGAGCTTCGGTGTACATGCAGCGGGTGGATTTACCCCCGGTACGGATGGTACACTGCTGAGCGGCGGTAAATTCTCCATCACAAAGCTGCCGGATAGCGTTACTGGCAACATGGTTTCACAGGGTTTTCCGTTTTTCTCCGGCTGTATGACACTCAAGGGTACATTCTGCTGCGAAACAAACCGCGTACAGCTTACATTGAGCGGACGATTTGCCACAGCGGAGCTCTCGGTCAACGGACAGGATGCCAGTACTCTCATGTTCGGTTATACATGCGATATCAGCGCATTTGTAAAACCGGGGGAGAACACGCTGACTGTAAAGCTCACCAGCGGCAACCGCAACCTCTTAGGGCCGTTCCACTGTACCCACGCTCATGAGCCTTATGCTGTAGGACCTGATACGTTTACCATGTACGGCAGCTGGCGGGACGGCAAAAGTCCTCTCTACAGGGATAGCTATTCCTTTGTCCCCTTCGGGCTTTCTGATATTGTGCTCGGTGAGGGTATATGATTAATCTTCTAAACATCTGTAAGACCTTTCGTGTAGCAAAGCGCGGAGCGGGGCTTAAGTCCGCCGCCCGCGCTCTTGTTAAGCGGGAGTACACCTATGTTCACGCACTAAAGGACGTCTCCTTTACAATCGGGGATGGCGAAATGGTGGGATATATAGGTCCTAACGGAGCGGGAAAGTCCAGCACAATTAAGATTATGAGCGGCATACTCACCCCCGACAGCGGCACATGTCAGATAAACGGACGTACTCCGTGGCGGGAACGCATAGCTCATGTGCGCGACATTGGGGTCGTGTTCGGACAGCGCTCACAGCTATGGTGGGATGTGCCGGTCATCGACAGCTTTGAGCTGCTCAAAGACATATATAAGGTGGATGCAAAAACCTACAACCGCAGTCTGGACGAGCTGACCACACTGCTTGACCTCTCGGAAATTCTAAAAACCCCGGCGCGTCAGCTCTCGTTGGGACAGCGAATGCGCTGTGAGATTGCCGCATCGCTTATACACAGCCCCCGTATCCTCTTTCTGGACGAACCTACAATAGGACTTGATGCAGTGTCCAAGATTGCGGTCAGGAGCTTTATAAAGTCGGTCAACCGCGACAGGGGCACAACAGTAATCCTCACCACACACGATATGCAGGACATAGAGGCGCTGACCGAGCGGATACTGCTTATAGGAAAAGGGCAGATTCTCCTGGACGGAAGCCTAAACGAGCTGAAACGACGCTCCTCCCGCCATAAAACCTTAGTTGCAGACTATGCAGGCGAACTGCCGGTTTTGCCGGAGGGAATGAACCTAGTTAAGGGTGTGGACGGTCACGCGGATATTACGGTGGACACTGATGTTCTGTCGGTATCTGCCGCTATCGCCCACATATCAGCGCACACCGAGATAAGAGACATATCGGTGACAGGGGCGAGTGCCGAGGAAATGGTGGTCTCTTTATACAAGGAATATGAGATATGAGAAAATATCTGTCGTTTTTTAGGATAAGGGTCATCAACGGTTTACAATACCGTACCGCCGCATATGCTGGGATAGCTACACAGTTTGCATGGGGATTTATGACGCTTCTCATGTTCGGCGCGTTCTATCAGGGCGGAGCGGACGGCTTTCCTATGCCCTTTTCCGCTCTGTCCGATTATATCTGGATGCAGCAGGCGTTTCTGGCGCTTTTTATGTCATGGTACTTTGACAATGACCTGTTTTCGGCTATAACAAGCGGCAATATAGCATATGAGCTCTGCCGTCCGGTGGATTTATATACCATGTGGTTTCTTAAAAACATATCAGTCCGGCTCTCCAGAGCATTACTTCGCTGTATGCCTATCCTCTTAGTGGCGGTTTTTCTTCCCTATCCGTATAATCTTTCAGCACCCGCTACGTTTTTATCCGGATTGTTGTTTTTTCTCTCGCTTATACTGGGATTTGTTGTGCTTGTTTCGTTTACAATGCTCATATACATATCGGCGTTCTATACTATCT